>NZ_JBZXVN010000075.1:0-734 GCF_058892305.1 Pelagimonas sp. | reverse complement strand
TGGGGTGCTTTGGTTCTCTCTCTGGAGGCGGACGGGGTGCTTAACCGCGCAGACCTTGTTTCCGTCCACCTTGGGGACCTTGCTTGGTATGAGCGCTTGCTGAATGCGGACACCATAACAGTTGGCCAGCTGCTCACACATACAGCCGGTCTGCCGGACCACGTCCACATGGACGGCGTGGCCGCAGACCTGATCAACCGTGGGGCGCATGAACCATTCGATCCGACAGACGCCATTTCGCCTATTCTAGACAAGCCAGCACTTTTCGAGGCGGGCTCGGCTTGGGCTTATACCGATACGGGCTATTTCCTGATTGGCCTCGTGATCGAGGCGGCAACAGGCGAAAATGTTTTCACACTGGCCAATGCGCGCGTCCTTTCCCCACACGATCTCACCGGGACGGTTTCATCAGACACGCCACAAATCGAGGGTCTTGCTGTTGGGTATACGGAGGCGGAAAACCCGTTTGGTCTTGCGGCGCGTACGATGGACGACCGGGGAGGTTTGGTCTGGAATCCTGCTGTCGAATGGACCGGCGGAGGATTTGCGTCAACCTCGGCAGATCTGGCCAAATGGGGGCATGTCCTTTTCACAGGTCAGGCGATGGCAGATGACTACCTCGACCGCCTTCTCGACGGTGTACCTGTCAATCCGGATGAAACCGCTGTTCTTTATGGCAGTGGTGTTGCGATACACAAAGAAACGTCATTCGGTCCTGTTTACGGGCATGGCGG
>NZ_JBZXVN010000074.1:0-33226 GCF_058892305.1 Pelagimonas sp. | reverse complement strand
GGTTTGGGTTTGGGCTTGGCTTTTGGTTTGTTCGCGGCTTCGAATTCTGGTGTCCGCATCCGCGGGCGAAGTGAGGTTGCGACAGCCGCATTTTCCGGTTCGCTGGCCTCAACAATCGTTTTGGGCGGCTCTGCCACTGCGGCGGAGCTCGGGGCTTCGCTTTGCACCTGTTGGGCCATCTCTGGTTTTGCCACATCTTGCGGCACCGCGAGTTGAGGCAGGGGCAGAACCGCAGGCAGGGCCATATCAATTGGTGCGATTGGGCTCACTCGCGCTGCGAGGTCGGCGGGTTTGGCCTCTGGAAGGAGGGCTGTTGCCATCTTGGGGGCTTGGGCGGGCACCGCCGAATTGGGCCGAACTGGGTCAGGCTTTTGCGGAGAAACCTGTTGCGCGGTTTCGCTCAAAGCCTTGTCAGCATGATCCGTGTCAGCCGGATCAACCGGTTGTGGTTCCTCAGGTTTTGCAAGGTCCAATTCGGCCGCTTCCGCCCGATCGGGATGAACATTCTCTGCCCTGTCCAAGGGGGATTCGGCTTCCAGTGTTCCGACCGCCATGTCTTGAAAACTTGACCCCAGTTTGGCGTGTGAGGCACCGCTGGCTCCTTCGATCTCAAGCTTTGGATCGGGGGTCGCAATCAGGGCAATGGCCGCATGGGCGGCCCCGGCAACCAGAACAGCCGATAGTTTGAGAACACGCGACGAACTGATCATTCCAAGCCTCTTTCTGTGACCAACATGACCTTGTCAGCCCCGGCTTTTCGCAAATTGGTTCCGATCCGAACCAATTCCTTGGCTGATAAGCTGCGGTCCGGAACAATGCGAACCGGCCCACCGTCGTAGCCAAGTTTTTGCAAGGCTTCGTTTGCATTGGCGACAGGTTGACCAAACACCGACAAGCACCCATCTGGGTGAATGACCAAAGCGTTTGCCGGTGCGGCCCCATCAAGATTGGCGGTGCTGACCAACTTCAAATCCTTGTCGATCGGGCGCGCAATGGTGCCCGCGACAAGAAAGAATACCAACATCAAGAACACGATGTTGATCAACGCAATGGTCGGCTCGCGTTCAGATTTCTTGCGTTGGCGGATCATGTTGCCCCCAGAACGGTTGTTGAAAGCCCCGGTACGGATCGCAATGTGACGAGAAGGTCGGTCAAACGCTGGGCCGAAACACTGTCGTCTATTGAGACGAGTACAGGCAAAATCGGGACATCCGCGCGCAAGTTGTTTAAAGCCTCCGCCAGTTCCGAAAGCAATGTACCCCGCAAATTCACCGACAAATCTGTTTCCCCAAGCTTTAAGAACACAGGCGGGGGACCATCGGACACAACCCCACTTGATCCTGCGGCGGTGAGCTCAACTTCGGCAAATCGGGTAAAGGTCGACGTCAGCATAAAGAATAACAGCAACAAGAAGATAACGTCGATCAGAGAGGTCATTGACAATTTTCGCCGCTCGCGTCGCTTACGCATGTGCCGGGTGCTCTTGTGCGGGTGTCTCAACCTCAGAGATGGTTTGTCCGGGGCTTAAAACAGTTGAAATAGATTGACCGGCCAGCACCCGGTCACGATCCAAACGGGCCTCGAACCAACTTAGAACAAGGGATGTGGGCATCGCGATCACCAGACCCACGGCGGTGGTGAGCAGAGCCACCCAAATACCGCCTGCGAGGATAGAGGGATCGACTTGTGAGCCAGCCTCTTGCAACGCCTGAAACGCTGAGATCATCCCTAAGACCGTTCCAAACAGCCCCAATAGCGGCGAAAGCTGTGCGACGCTGTCGAGAAACCCCAACCCCCCTTCAAGTTTGGCGAACTTTGTTTCGGCTTCGGTTTCAAGCCGGGTTCGGTCAAACTTTTGGGCAAACGCCATGCGAATGACCGGCGCAAGGTAGCTCCGCGAGGCTTGCAATTCGGTTTGAGCTTGCGATGGCGCGCCTGCGTCCCAGGCATCAACGGCGCGGGCCAAGGCTTTGTGACGACCGACCCCCGCGACGGAAAACTGCCATAGTTTATAAAGAACCACGGCTAAGGTGAGAATAGACACCACCAACATGATCATCACAACCGGCCCACCCAAATCATAGATGTGTTGCAAGGTGGATTTGAGAATATCCATCATCCCGCAACCTCGATTGTCGTGCGGGTGCCGAGTTGTAAGCCTATGCTACAAGCCCCATCGGGAAGATCGGCCCCCTCACATGTGTTGACGCCGTTGACCAAAACTTGGCCAAGGTTTTCGCATTGCAGGCCGCCAACGACGAATTGCCTCACACGGGGGCGTTTGGCGGGCAATTCGCCAAAATCAAACAGCATCAGGTTGTTGACTTGACCACTTGCGTCAAAAAGCACCGCTTCATACACGGCTTTGGACACGTTTGTGTCATGCCCATTCAAGACGAGAAAACTCAACTTACAACCGTTTTCAACAGTTTGAGAGGCATTGAGTTCAATGGACAATTGCGCTGAAACCGGGGCGTCTGCCAAAGTGAGTGTTGGCACCAAAAATGCGGCCATAAAAGCCACGGATCGAAAAGGCATAGGGTGTTCTCCGCTCAAGCTGTGCTCAATCCGATTGGCTATTGAGGGAAAACATGGCTGGACCGGACGTTGATCTCTTGCCATTTTCAAAGGCGTTAGGCAATAGTTTAGTTAAACACTAAGAATTCTGATTTGGGCCATTGCTCTAGGTCCAAAAGACTACTCCCCGGCCAAACTGGTGTTTTTCAAACAGGCAAGTGCCAACGGCGGCGGTCTCCTACAACGCGTACATAGGACGGGCTTGGTTGTGACTTGCTGTGCGACACCCCTTGCGCGTGGTTTTCTTAAAGCCGGGCCGTCCAAGTGCGCAGAGAATAGGATAACAACCGACCGAAACCTGAGACACGACGTTGGGACCGTCTTGCCTATACCACCGCAAGGGCAACAATATCTCTGTCGTAACTGTCTGAAAATAAATGGTGGGCGACCCTGGAATCGAACCAGGCGTGAGTCGCCTCGAGGGAGTTACAGTCCCCTGCCACACCTTGCGGCCTGTCGCCCACCGTTGCGCCAACAATGTCGGCGTGAGGGGGGGATTACAGCCGTGCAAAAGCGGCGTCAACAGGAAAATAACTTGGCAAGCGCGCAACATGGGTGCAAGGAGACATCCAAGCAGAAAAAGGCGCGTGATATGGCTGAAAAACCAAAATGGGTGATTGAAAAAGAACAGGCCAAACGGGCGGCAGCCGCCGCAACGGTTTGGCTTTTTGGCTTACATGCCGTGCGTGACGCCTTGATGAACCCGAAACGGGATCGGGTGCGATTGATTCTGACGCCCAATGCGGCGGCGAAATTGGCAGATGCGATTGCAGAATCAGGGATGGAACCTGAAATTCAGGATCCGCGCCGTTTTAAAGCGCCGCTTGATCCGCAATCGGTGCATCAGGGGGCCGCTTTGGAGGTGAAGCCGCTCAATTGGGGCTCGCTCGAAGAAATCGCGATTCCCAGTGGCGACGCGCCGTTGCGGTTGGTTTTACTTGATCGCGTGACCGACCCACATAACGTTGGTGCGATCCTACGCTCGGCCGAAGTGTTTGGCGCACAGGCGGTGATTGGCACGCGTCACCATTCGGCCCCGGAAACCGGTGCCTTGGCGAAAACCGCATCTGGTGCGCTCGAGCGGCAACCGTACTTGCGGATGCGCAATCTCTCTGACACGATTCTTGAGTTGCAAAAGATGGGTTTTGTGGTGCTTGGCCTCGACGGTGAGGCCGATCAAACCATTGAACAGGCATTGGACGGGCGCAGCGACATGCCGGTGGCCCTAGTGCTTGGGGCTGAGGGGCCGGGCCTGCGCGAAAAGACCAAAGAAACCGTAGATCGTTTGGTCAAAATCGACTTTGCAGGCGAATTCGGCTCACTCAACGTGTCCAACGCCGCCGCTGTTGCGCTGTATGCGGCCAAGCCCAAAGGTTAGGATGTAAACTAGCCGGTGAACTTGGCACGGGTGCGGTTGGCAAAGGCCACCAATGACAACATCACCGGCACTTCGACCAAAACGCCCACAACCGTGGCCAGCGCCGCGCCGGAGGTTAGCCCAAATAGGCTAATGGCGACGGCGACGGCCAGTTCGAAAAAGTTCGAAGTGCCGATCATCGCGCAGGGGGCGGCGACCTTGTGCGGCACCCTAAGCGCATAGGCGGCACCATAGGCGATGGCGAAAATCCCATAGCTCTGGATCAGGATCGGGACGGCAATCAGTAGGATCACGGTTGGTCGGTCAAGAATGACCGCGCCTTGCAAGCCAAAGAGGATCACCACAGTGGCGATCAATCCTATGACCGACCATGTCTTGATCCGTGCGGTATAGGCCTCAATGCGTTCCTGAGTGCCAAGGATTTTGCGGGTGATCAACCCGGCGATAAGCGGCAGGGCAACGTATAGAATTGTCGCTAGAACAAGGGTTTGCCAAGGTACCGTGATGTCGGTCACACCCAGCAAGACCGCCACAATCGGCGCAAAGGCAACCACCATGATCAGATCGTTCACCGACACCTGAACCAGAGTATAGGTGGCATCGCCGCGCGTCAGTTGCGACCAGACAAACACCATCGCGGTACAGGGCGCGGCCCCAAGCAGGATCAGACCGGCGGTGTATTGCGCGGCGTCTTCGGGCTTGATCCACGGGGCAAAAACATAGTCGAAAAACAAAACCGCCAACGCCGCCATGGTAAACGGTTTGATCAACCAGTTGACTACCAGCGTTATGAACACCCCCTTGGGTTGGCGCGCCACGTCCTTGACCGCGCCGAAATCAACACTGACCATCATCGGATAGACCATCGCCCAGATCAGGACCGCCACCACGAGGTTGATCGAGGCGACTTCAGCGGCTGCGACAGTTGCGACCAGGCCGGGTGCCAAAGCGCCCAGGGCGATACCCATCACCATCGCGAAGGCGACCCAAAGTGTTAAGAACCGTTCGAACACGCCCATTGTTGGGTCAGCTTCAGGGGGAGTTTCTGTCATTTTCGGAGTGTCTCTGATGGATTTGGAAGTCTGTCGTGTCAAAACGGTGCCTGATGGAGGACGTCGCTAGGGGCGAGGGGTTCCATAGCACCGCTTAGCTTCCTATTTATGACAAAAGGAGCCGTTGATGCAAAAAGACCCAAAGATTGCCACCTGTTGTTACTGTGGAACGCGCGCCGCATTGGTTTTGGAAAAGGCGCGGCATGAATTGGTGTGCAGCTCTTGCGGGGCACCGCTTCACAATCTCAAACGACTCAGGGCAGACTCAGTTGACCAAGCACGCGGAGGGGCAGGCTACGCCCCTGTGCGTCCACAGTCGCAAAAACCCTCGAAAAAGCGCAAGGACAACAAGGTCGACTATCATCGCAAGCGCAAAAAGCCGAAGAAGCGTAAAAGCTTGGGGAGCAAGCTCTTTGAAGAAGCGTTTGATTTTCTTGAGGACATCTTCGACTAGCCTTTTGTGCCGCTTGCGCCGTCACGTTTCCTCTGGTCAAAAAGGTGCTCGCGCGCTATCTGCGCGGGTGACATTCAGGAGGCGACATGGCTGATTACGAGAACCCGGGACCAGTTGAAGAAAACTGGAAAGACGCCATTTCTTCGGTCGAAGAGATCATCGAAGATGCGCGCAATGGGCGTATGTTCATTCTGGTTGACCATGAAGACCGCGAAAACGAAGGGGATTTGGTGATCCCGGCACAATGGGCCACGCCCGATGCGATCAATTTCATGGCGCTTTATGGCCGGGGGTTGATTTGTTTGGCGATGACCGGCGATCGTATTTCTGAGCTGGGTCTATCGCTGATGTCGACGAACAACTCGTCGCGTCACGAAACCGCCTTTACCACCTCGATCGAGGCGCGCGAAGGCGTGACCACCGGTATTTCCGCCGCCGACCGTGCGCGCACAGTTGCGGTGGCAATTGATGCCTCAAAGGGCGAAGCCGACATCGCGACGCCGGGTCATGTGTTCCCGCTGCGTGCCAAGGCCGGCGGAGTTCTGGTCCGCGCCGGACATACCGAGGCCGCCGTCGACGTGAGCCGCTTGGCGGGGTTGAACCCGGCCGGTGTGATCTGTGAGATTATGAACGAAGACGGCACCATGTCGCGTCTGCCGGAACTTGTGGCCTTTTCCCAACGC
This sequence comes from Pelagimonas sp., assembly GCF_058892305.1. Classification (NCBI taxonomy): domain Bacteria; kingdom Pseudomonadati; phylum Pseudomonadota; class Alphaproteobacteria; order Rhodobacterales; family Roseobacteraceae; genus Pelagimonas; species Pelagimonas sp. The sequence continues at coordinate 27,082 of NZ_JBZXVN010000074.1, read as the reverse complement.
CACGGTTTGAAAATCGGCACTATTTCCGATCTGATCGCCTATCGTCGTCGCAATGACAACCTTGTCAAAGTGCGCAACGAAGAAGTCATTCAAAGCGAGTTTGGCGGCGAATGGAACATGCGGATTTATACCGACGAAACCCATGGGGATGAACATATCGTCCTGACAAAAGGCGATCTTTCTGGTGATGAGCCGGTTTTGGTACGGATGCACGCGATGGACCCGATGCTCGACGTGATCGGCACCGGCCCCAAGGGGCGCGCGCATGAGTTTGAGCACGCTATGGCCGAAGTCGCCAAAGAGGGGCGTGGCGTTGTTGTGCTGTTGCGCGACACCTCGATGAAGCTTGACCCGGTTGAAGGTGTTTCACCCAAGACCCTGCGCCAATACGGTTTGGGCGCGCAAATCCTGTCGTCATTGGGGTTGTCGAAACTGACGCTTTTGACCAACTCCAAAGTGCCAAAGGTTGTCGGCCTTGATGCCTATGGTCTTGAAATTGTTGGCACTCGAAAAATCTCGGAGCTGGGTTAATGGCCTCTTCTATCAATCACCACGTCATGCCACGGGCCGAGTTTGACAAGCCGGTCAAAATCCTGATTGTGACCTCGCCCTATTACAAGGACATCGCCGACGAACAGGTCGCCGGTGCCAAGGCCGAGATCGAAGCGGCGGGTGGAACCTGGGATTTGGTCGAAGTTCCCGGCGCGCTGGAAATTCCAACGGCGATTGGAATTGCCGAACGGATGAGCAACTTTGACGGCTATGTCGCGCTGGGCTGTGTCATTCGCGGTGAAACCACCCATTACGAAACCGTCTGCAACGACAGTTCGCGCGGAATTACGCTTTTGGGATTGCAGGGTCTTTGCATCGGCAATGGCATCTTAACCGTTGAAAATTATGAACAAGCGCGTGTTCGTGCCGAAGTGGCCGAGCAAAACAAAGGCGGCGGGGCGGCGGCGGCGGCCTTGCATCTTGTGGCGCTTGCTCGTAAGTGGGGCGGTCCGCGCAAGGGGGTGGGTTTTGTGCCTTCTTCTGATGAAATCCAAATCGCGGGCGCTTCAAAGGGACCTGACCTCGCATGAGCCAAATCGGTGACAATCTTTCTGGCAACCAGAAACGTAAAATGAAATCGGCGTCGCGGCTCTTTGCCGTTCAGGCGTTGTTCCAGATGGAGCAGTCCGAACAGGGTTTGGACAAGGTCCGTCAAGAGTTTTTGGATCACCGTTTCGGGGCCGAGCTTGAAGCCGGTGTCGACATGTTGGAAGGTGATATTTCGTTGTTTTCCAAGTTGTTGGAAAACGCGGTGAGCTATCAGGCCAAAGTCGATCAGATGACCGACCGTGCCCTTGTTGCGAAATGGCCAATTGATCGGATCGACACAACCATGCGTGCGTTGTTTCGCGCCGCTGGGGCGGAATTGGTGGCGATGGACACCCCGCCAAAAGTGGTGATTTCGGAATTTGTCAGCGTCGCAGAGGCGTTTTTCCCAGAGGGCAAGGAAGGCAAATTTGTGAACGCGGTGCTTGATCACATGGCCCGCGAAGCCAAACCAGAAGCGTTTTAACCCGCTTCACCCCCTCAAGAATCACGACGCCCGGGGCCGACAATCGGACCGGGCGTTTTTGTATCTGTTGGCAATTTGTACAAAACCCTACGCGTTTGGGGGAGATTGCCCGGTGCCAAATCAGTCTTTCGGATTGTCACGTTTGCCGCGGCGTTGACGACGCTAAGGCGCATCCAATGCAATCGGCACCATGGTTCCGGTTAAGGTGGCGATGTGTTTTTCAACACCGTCTTTGAGCGCGAAGACATCAGACGAAGACACGATCTGACGCCGTCCCGGTTTGATCACTTTGCCCCGCGCAATCAGAACATCGCCAATGGCCGGAGAGAGCAAATGCACCCCGATTTCCGACGTCACCACCGCTTGATCGGTGCCAAGCAAGGTCATCGCGGCACAGCCAGCGGCGGTATCGCCCAGGGTAAAGGTCAGGCCCGCATGGCCAAACCCATTGTGTTGTAAAAAACCGGGTGAGAGGGGCGCGGTGATTTCTACGGTGCCTTCGCCAACGGCGGTTAGCTCGGCCCCGATGGTTTTCATCATGCTTTGCAGGGCGAAGCCGCGGCGGATATGGTCTTCTATTGTCATATCGAGATCGGACCATGCGGGAACAGAGGCGGCAAGTTTTCCGCTACGTCACTGGATGCGTCACCAACCACCGTCACCATCCACCGTTACCATCCACCGTCATCGGCGCGGCATTGGAATGGCGCATGGGGTGGCTCCGGTTAGAATGGCCTGCGCATCGGGGCGCATCAAATCGCACAAGGTGCTGCTATCGCTCCGCAACCCCCCGGTATAGGCCCCATAGGCCGGGAGAATAAGGCGGTCTTGATCGACAAGGAAACACGGGCGTGTCAGGGTCCGACCGCGCAATGAAAGCCGCGCCTTGGGATGGAAATGGCCCGAAACCTCGCCGCTTTGGTCGGGATCGGCGATATGGCGAAAGGTCAGCGCGTCAATGCGATGTTCGGCAAGATGGGCCCCCCCCAACGCCACCGGACCGGGATCATGGTTGCCCTCGATCCAGACCCAATTGCGACCGGCCTGTAGCTTGGTGATCCAAAGCCGGTCTTGCTCGGGCAGGGCGGTTTCGACCTCGGGCGCATCAAAACTATCGCCAAGACAGATCACTTTGCGGGCCTCGGTCTGGGTTAGGTCGGTTTCGAGGCGCTGCAATGTCTCGCGGGTTTCATAAGGGGGCAATTGGGCACCACCCACCGAAGAAAGCCGTGCCGATTTGCCAAAATGCAGGTCCGACACCACCAAAAGCGCATGATCGGGCCAAAACAACGCCCCGGAAGTCAGGGCGACAAGATCGGCGTTGCGAAAGGAAAATACGTGTCCTGTCATGTGTTTGCCCCGCTGACTTGCGCCAATCCGCTGCCCTGCATCAAGCGATCCAGCTCCTCGGCCAACAGACGCTCTTCGGCGGCCCCTTTGACCGGCACTTTGCCAATCTCAAGGAACATCGGTGCCGCGAGAGGTGTGACGCGATCCAATTGGATGTGGTCAATTCGCCCCTGAACGCGGGCGCACATATCGCGGATACGGTCGAAATCAACGAGGCCCCGCATGGCCTCTTGGCGGGTGATCTGCATCAGCAGATGGTCGGGGTCATATTTCAGCAAGGTGTCGTATAAAATGTCCGAGGACATGGTGGCCTGACGTCCGGTTTTGCGTTGGCCACCGATTTGGCGTTCGATCAACCCGGCAATGGTGGCCGAACTGCGAAAGGTGCGTTTCATCACGGCATTTCCGGCCAACCTGCCGTCTAATCCAGCCTCTAGCATGTTCAAATCAAAGAGCGGAGCCGGGTCATTGACCGCATCCAACCCCCAAATCAGCGTGGCGTAATCGGTGGCGACAAACCCCATCGGCGCAAGGCCCATGTCCTCCATGCGTTTGGTGAGCAAGAGGCCAAGCGTTTGTTGCGCGTTGCGCCCGGCAAACCCATAGATGACCATGTGGTGACGGCCATCCATAGGAAAGGTTTCGATTTGCAACCGGCCGGGGCGGGGCAGGCGTGACATCTCGGCCTGAAGGCGCAACCAATCGGCAGTGTGGTCGGGCAGGGCGCTAAAATCTTCGGCGGCGAAATAGCGCAACACCCGCTGCGAAAGCTGGGTCGAGGTAGAGAACTTGGTGCCGGAAAACACCGCAACCTTGGGTTTGCGACCGGGATCGCGGCTCACCTCGACGGTTAGTTCGCGTAGCCCCTCGTAGCGGACAATCTGGCCGCCAATCAGGAAGGTATCGCCCTTGGTCAGGCTGGCGGCAAAGCTTTCTTCGATCTCGCCAAGCGCCGCGCCGCGCCCGCGCCATTTGACCTTGAGAAGATCGCTATCTTGGATGGTGCCGATGTTTTGGCGGATGCGGGCGCTGGCCCTTGGATCGCGCAATTTCCATTTCCCATCAGGGCGTTGCAGCAGCCGTTGCCATTGATCATAGGCCCGCAGCGCATAGCCGCCGGTGGCGCAAAAATCGAGGCAAGCGTCAAATTCTGCGCGGGTCAACGTCGCATAGGGGCCAGCCGCGCGCATTTCATCAAACAGATTGTCGGCTTCAAATGGGCCAGAGCAAGCCGCGATCAGGATATGTTGGCAGAGCACATCGCGTGGCCCAGCCCCGCGCGGATCACCGTCAAGGTCGCTTTCGCGCACCGCCTCAAGCGCGGCGAGACATTCGACGACTTCGAAACGGTTTGCAGGCACCAAAAGCGCCTTGGAGGGGGCATTGTAGCGGTGATTGGCGCGACCAATGCGTTGCACCAACCGTTTGACGTTTTTCGGCGCGCCGATCTGGATCACCAGATCAACGTCACCCCAATCAATGCCAAGATCGAGGCTCCCTGTGCAGACAATGGCGCGCAGATCGCCGCGCACCATCGCCGCCTCGACCTTTTCACGTTGGGCGCGATCAAGCGAGCCGTGATGAATGCCGATTGGCAAGGCGTCGTCATTGGCCATCCAAAGGTTGCGGAAAAAGATTTCTGCCTGGGCGCGGGTGTTGTGGAAAATCAGCGTGGTTTTATGGTGTTTGACCTGTTCCAGCACGGCGGGAATGGCGTATTTCGCGCCGCCCCCGGACCATGGCGGGGCCTCGTCGGTCTGTAACATCTGGATGTCGGGGGCCGGGCCGGGATCGGCGTGAATGATATGGCAGGGGTCGGGGTGTCGGGCCAGAAAGCGCGCGATGGTGGCGGGGTCTTCGACCGTGGCCGACAGACCAACGCGGCGCAGGCCCGGACACAGGGTTTGCAACCGCGCCAGAGCCAGCATCAGCTGATCGCCACGTTTGCTTTCGGCGAGGGCGTGGATTTCGTCAATCACCACCCGTTGCAAACCTTTGAAGGTGCGTTCAGCGTCCTCATAGCTTGTCAAAAGCGCGAGAGATTCCGGCGTGGTCAAAAGGATATGCGGCGGGTCCGCGCGTTGGCGTTTCTTGCGGCTAGATGGGGTATCACCGGTGCGATCTTCGACCCGGATAGATAGGCCCGCCTCATCAATCGGGGTTTGCAAGTTGCGCTTGATGTCTGCTGCCAAGGCCTTGAGCGGGCTGACATATAACGTGTGTAGCCCCGGTTCAGGCTTGTCGGAAAGTTCCGCCAACGTCGGCAAAAAACCCGCCAGCGTTTTGCCGCCGCCGGTTGGAGCGACCAGCATCAGCGCCGGATCATTCGCACGCGCCAGCATGTCGGCCTGATGCGGGTGCATCCGCCAGCCGCGCGATTGAAACCAGTTGGACAAGGAGGTGGGAAGGGTGGTCATGGGACTAAGCTAGCGGCGTGGGAACAAAAGGGAAACCGTTTGTTGTGATGTCGGCGGGGCGCTGCCCGGTCTTGAGCGTGGCGCGAGACTTCCCGGGATATTTTGGGAAAGAAGAAACCTTGGGGTTTTCACCCGAGGCGGTTCGGGGTTTGGTGTGGCCGAGGAGATTTCGGGGAGGGGTGCCATGTTGAGTGGGATCAAGATTGTCGAGTTTGAGGCTTTGGGGCCTGCGCCGTTTGCTGGCATGCTTTTGGCGGATTTGGGGGCCGAGGTCACGGTGATCCATCGCAAAGCTGCGGCGGAGACGCCGGGCAAAGAAGAGCGCAACCTTTTGGATCGTGGCAAACGCTCGATCGCGTTGGACCTTAAGAATGGCGGTGATGTGCAGGTGGCCAAGGCCCTCGTGGCACAGGCCGATGGGCTTACCGAAGGGATGCGGCCCGGCGTGATGGAGCGGCTGGGTTTTGGGCCGGATGAGATGTTGGCAATGAACCCAGCGCTTGTTTACGGGCGGATGACCGGGTGGGGGCAGGACGGGCCGCGCGCCAAACAGGCGGGACATGATTTGAACTATCTTAGCCTGAGCGGGGCTTTGTTTTATGGTGGCGTTGCCGGCGATACACCCGGTGTGCCGCCAACAATGTTGGGCGACATTGGCGGTGGCGCGATGTATTTGGCGGTCGGCATGTTGGCCGGATTGTTGCGGGCGCGCGAAACCGGGCGGGGGGGCGTCGTTGATGCGGCGATTGTGGATGGGACCAGTCACATGATGGCCCTGCTCTTGTCGATGGGGGATCAGTTTTCAACAACGTCCCGTGGGGCAAGCCTTTTGGATGGGCCGCATTGGTCGCGCTGCTATGCCTGTTCTTGTGGCGGGCATGTGTCGGTTCAATGCCTTGAGCCAAAGTTTTATGCGATGTTTCTAGAGGCTATGGGCCTCGCGGATGATGCCGGTTTTGCAGCGCAGTTTGACGCCGAACAATGGCCGGTCCAAACCGCGCGTTTGGCGGGGATGTTTGCGGGCAAGCCACGGGCGCATTGGGCGGAAATATTCGCGAATTCAGACGCTTGTGTCGCGCCGGTATTATCGCCGGAGGAGGCGCGAAGCGATCCGCATGTTGTGGCGCGCGGGATTTGGACGGCGCATGGCCCGGCCCCGGCACCGCGCTTTGATAGCATGCCACTGCAGCAGCCAAGCCCAAGCCCGGCGCGTGGGCAACATAGCGGCGAGATACTGAAAGATTTAGAAGATAGAGGTTTGATATGAGCCAACCCGAGAGTTTTGCCACCCTGTTGCGCGCCCGCGCGTCTTGTCGTGGGTTCCTAAGTGAGCCGGTGGCGCATGAGGTAATTGCCGAGGTGTTGCGCGATGCCCAGCATGTGCCGAGCTGGTGCAATTCGCAGCCCTGGCAAGTGACGGCCTGTGGGGCGGAGGAAACAGCGCGACTGGCCGCCGCCCTTTACGAGCATGTCGGGCAGGCGGGACACGCCAGCGACATCGCCTTTCCCAGCGCCTATGAGGATGAATACAAGGCGCGGCGGCGCGAATGTGGTTGGCAGCTTTATGAGGCAGTTGGCATTGAAAAGGGCGACCGGGTTGGATCAGCGGCGCAGATGCGTGAGAATTTCCGTCTGTTTGGTGCGCCGCATTTTTTGTTGATCACCACGCCCAGGGCGCTTGGGCCCTATGGGGTTTTGGATTGTGGGGCCTTTGTCACGGCGGTTTTGCTAGGGCTTGAAGCGCGGGGGTTGGGCGGTATCGCCATGGCCTCGGTCGCCGGGTTTGCGCCGTTTATGCGTGACTGGTTTGACGTGGGCGATGACAGGGATGTGCTTTGCGGTATTGCGCTTGGGCACCCGGACCGCGACGCCGCCGCCAACAGGTTTCGCACCACCCGCGCCCCGGAGGGCGAGGTGGTGACTTGGCGATAAGGGCTTGAAACTACGCCTCTTCCAGCCGGTCCGTGGCGGGTGGGGGCGTCGGGCTTAGGGCCGAAATGCGCGCATAAAGATCGTCATCCATCGGGTAACGCATCCCCTCGATTGAAGGGCGCAATTGTTCAGCCGAGCGGGCCGAAAGGATGGGGACGGGGCGCGCGGAATGATGGGCGGCCCAAGCAACGGCGAGGGTGGCGGGATCGCTTCCGACCTCTTCGGCAAGATCAACCAAGGCTTGAGCGGTGTCGTGCATTTGCTGTTGTCCATAGCGCGCGCCATAGCGGTCATCTTCGGTCAAACGACCGCCGCGCCCACCGGCGTATTTGCCGGTCAAAAGCCCGCCGCCAAGCGGCGAATAGGGCACCGGAAGGATGTCTTCGGAGGCACACATCGGCAGGATTTCGACCTCGGCCTGACGTTTAACAAGGTTGTACATCGGTTGAATGACATCAATGCGGGTGCCAAAGGATTTGGCAATGCTCTGGGCCTTCATCACCTGCCAGGCTGCAAAGTTTGAAACGCCAATATAGCGTGTCTTTCCAGCGGCTTGCAGTTCGGCCAATGTCTCAAACGTTTCCTCGAGCGGTGTGTCATCATCAAAGCGGTGCAGATAGAGCAGATCGACCACATCCATACCAAGCCGGGTTCGGCTTTCATCAAATGTTGTCAGGATGTTAGAGCGGCTGTTACCACCGACGTAGCCCGCCTTGGTGGCGATGAAAAGCTGATCACGTTCGGCGGCGGCGCATTTACCGAGAAGGGTTTCAGACGCGCCGCTGGTATAGACATAGGCGGTGTCAAAATGGCGGATACCAGCGGCGCGGCAGGCGTCAAAGAGCGCGCGGCTGGCGGTTTCATCGGCCTTGCCACCAAACTGCATGGTGCCAAAAGCAAAACGGGCCGGGCTATCGCCGGATAGGGTGGTCAGATGTGTCATGGCAAAAGGGTTGCACAAAGCGGGCGGCGCGAAAAGCCCCCAGCATAGAGTGGCACCAAAGCACACTGGACAGGACTTACACAAAGGGGCAGTCTGGCCTTATGCGCGGAGTCCTTTCATTTGCTTTTATCCTGCCTTTTTCGATGGTTAGCGCCAGCGAGATGTGTACGGAGGATGCGATGATCGTCTTTGATGGCTCGGGGTCGATGGCGGAAATGGGGTTCAACGACATTGATGAGCCACGTATTTTCGAGGCGCGCCGCGCATTGCATCAGACTGTTCCGGCGATAGGGCAGGCCCGGCGCTTGGGGTTGGTGATTTATGGCCCCGGTGGTGAGGGCGGATGCGGCAATGTGGATGTGCGATTTGCACCGAAATGGCAGGCGGCCCCGCAGATTTTGGACGAGGTTGATCGGCTTGAACCCGATGGGGATACGCCCCTAACCGAGGCGGTGGCAGCGGCGGCTAATACGTTGAATTACAAGGAACAACCAGGCGCGATCGTTCTTGTCACCGATGGCAAGGAAACCTGTGGTGGCAACCCCTGTGCGCTTGCGGCGGAGCTATCGGCGGAAGGCCATGACCTCACCGTGCATGTGATCGGCTACAAGGTGCGTGGTGATCAGTTTGCCTGGGAAGGGGAAGGGCATAATGACTATAAACAGGCGACATCGGTGGCGCGCTGTTTGGCGGATCGAACCGGTGGTCAATATGTCAGTGCGGAAACCGTGAACGAGCTGATTGGCGCGTTGCGGGTGACGCTTGGCTGTTCGGTGATCGGGCGGCTGGATTAACGCGGCGGTCGGTGACGGTAACGCGCCGTTCGACCCATGCGCAACGGAGCAATCTGTCCGAAATACTGTGAATTTGGGGGAGATTGCCCCCTTTGGTTTTTGAACCCCAGAGGCGGGTTTTGGAGAAATCTGTTCGATTCCAGCCCGGTTTGGGGGAGATTGGCTCCGTTGGATTTTGGGGAGAGCCCACGGGCGGCCTGAAAGCCGGTTTTTTGGTAAAATTCGGGGTAGGGATGGTTAACCGCCTTGAGGGTGCGGTTTTGAGACCGGCGAAGAGAGGGGCCAGCCCCTCTTGTCGTGCGCGGCAGTTCACCCCGGAATATTTTGGGAAACAAGGAGCCGGGGGCAGCGGGGATTGGCAACCGTTAGGGCAGGAAGAAGATCATCGTGGTGACGGCCCCGACGCCGGTCACAAACCAGCGCAGGTGATTTTGGTTTTTGATGCGGCGGCTTTGGCTTGCCCCGACATAGCCGCCGATGGTGATGGCCACGGCGATGACCAAGGCCGGTTTCCAGACGATCAGCCCAGCAGAGATGAAGGCGACGGAAGAGACCACCGAAATGATTGCCGAGATCAGGTTTTTCAGACCGTTCATACCGTGCAAGTTTTGGTAGCCCAGCAGGCTAAACGCCGCGAGCAGCATGATGCCAAGCCCGCCGTTAAAATAGCCGCCGTAAATGGCGACTGACAGGATTACGAGGGCGGAGACAAGTAGCCCGGCCTGACCGATGCCGCGGCTTTTGGCGAATCTCAGGATGGCAGGGCCAGCGCCAAACAGCACGGTGGCGAGCAACAGGAGCCAAGGGACGACACCGGTGAAAACCTCGCTTGGGGTGACGATGAGCAGCAGCGCCCCGATGACCGCGCCAAGGGTGGCAAGAGCGATGATCGCGGGGAGTTTGAGGGGACCTTCGGCACCGACATCATGGCGAAAGGCCCACGCGGCCGAGGCATAGCCGGGCATGGCGGCGAGGGTCGAGGTGGCATTGGCCAGCACGGGTGGCAGGCCAAACCAGACCAAGGCCGGGAAGGTCAGAAACGTGCCGCCGCCAGCGACAGCGTTCAAAATACCCGCAACAAAACCCGACACGAATAGAACCGTCATTTCCAGCATGGATCGCCCTCCCCAAGCGGATCGGTTATGGGCGGGCAAATTGGGATTGGCAAGCCGGGATTGGCAAGCCGGGATTGGATGGCGGCGTTTGGCCGGTCGGAAGGGCAGGTGGGAAACGCTGTGGCTTAGCTTGGGCCGGGGTGCCGATGATCCTGAGCGGTAAGTGCTTTGGCGACGGCCTCCAGTACGTCGCTGCGGCGCACCGGTTTCATGAGCCGGATGTCTTCGGGGAGTAACCCGTTGCCGTGCAGGGTGGCCTCAGACGCGTAACCGGACATGAAGACCACCGGCAAGGAGGGGCAAAGCCCCCGCAATTCTTTGGCCAAGGCGGGGCCTTTAAGACGGCCGGGCATGACGATGTCGGTCAAGAGCAGGTCAAAGTGTGGATCGGCTTCGAAGATTTCTTTGGCGTGATCACCCGAAGAGGCGGTTGTGACGGCATAGCCCGCGGATCGCAGCATGGAGGTCAGGACTTCGAGAACCGCCTCTTCGTCTTCGGCAAGCAAGATGCGCTTGTTGGCGGGGGTGGCGGTGTTTGTTGGGGCGGCGTTTGTTTCTGGGGGGGCGCTGAGCTTTTTGGTGACGGCGGGGAAATAGAGCTTGAACGTGGTGCCAACGCCGGGTTCGGAATAGACTTGGACGGAGCCGCCCGATTGGCGCATGAAGCCCAACACCATGGGCAACCCGAGGCCCGAGCCGTTTCCAACGGGTTTGGTGGTAAAGAATGGCTCAAAAATCAGGTCCAATGTGGCATCTTGGATGCCGCCGCCGGTGTCGGACACGGCGATCATGACATAGCGACCGGGATCAAGTTTTTCGTTGCGGCGATCAATATAGGCTTGTTCGATGTGAACATTGGCGGTCTGGATTGTGAGTTTGCCGTTTTCAGGCATGGCATCACGGGCATTGAGAATAAGGTTGAGGACCGCGCTTTCTGCGACGCTTGGGTCAACTTCGACTCGCCAGAGGCGCGGCAATAGCGAGGTTTCGACTTGGATATGGGAGGGCAGGGTGCGGCCGGCCCAGTTCTTGGTTTCGCGCACAAGAGTGTTGAGGTCGACGACCTGTGGCTGCAAAGGCGCGCGGCGCGCGTAGCTTAACATGCTGCGAGTGAGATCGGCCCCACGCAGGGTGGCGTTGATGCAGGATTGCAATTGTTGGCTGCGTTTGTCTTGGTCGGTTTCATCCCGAAGCATTTCAAGATTGCCAAGGATCACGGCCAAAAGATTGTTGAAATCATGGGCCACTCCGCCAGTCAATTGACCAATGGTTTCAAGGCGTTGAGAGGCGGCAAGTTGGGTTTGCAGCAGCTCTTGTTGATGTTGATCCTCAAGGCGTTGAGAGATGTCGGCGACATTGGCCCGGATCAGGGTTTGGTCAAAAGGCGGCATCCTTGCGAGCGAGACCTCGCAGGGAAAGGTATGCCCCTTTGCGGTTACATGCGTCCATTCGAATTTGGGATGCCCGCCCTCGATCGCCTGTTGCAAATAGGTGCGGGCCTTTTCGAGGCTCGGCTCGCCATTGGGTTGCTGCGGGGGGCTGAGATCGGACAATGTTGTGCCGTTGAGGAGGTCGTCTCGTGAATAGCCAAAGAGGTTTTCAGCACGGGCATTGACCGAGATAAATCGGTTTTCGTCGACGTCAAAGATCATAATGGCGTCGGGCGCGTAATCCACCAGAATTTCGACTTGGCGGGTCTTGTTGGCCGCCTTGAGGTCGGTTTTTTTCCAATACCAGCTGAGGTTCTCGACGAGGGCAATGATCAAAATATTGGTCAAGGCCAAGGTGATGATCATGATGGCCCAATTGGCGATGCTTTGGTTCCATGCGGAAAGGGGCACCGTGGGCGAGGCGATATAGCCATTCAAAAAGGCAAAGGCGATACCCGTGATCACGGTGATAAGGCCACCAAAAATCAAATAGCTGGTTTTACGGTCAAAAAGGGCGGCGCAGAGGGCCATATAGAATGGAAAACCCACAATGCCCGCCGCCCCAAGGCCCAACCCGATCATGCCAATAATATTGGCAGAGACATAGCCGGTGACCATGAGACCGCCCCGCAACGCAAGGTGTTTTTCCTCGCGAATAATCAGCGTCGGCAGGATGCATAAAACGGTCAAAAGACCGGTTGTTGCAATAAAAAGCGGCCCGAATTGGCCAATGCGGAACAGATTTATCAGGACAACAAGCGCAGCGGCGCCTGACATAACGTCGATGACATTGCGAAGTGTCTTTTGAACCCCCTCGCTATAGGAGGAGGTTGGCTGAGAATTGCGATCTAGCACCGTCAAACGCTCCGAATACGCGTATAGACCTCTTTTAGCATAAACTCACCGCGCTGTGTCGCAGCTTTGAGGAATGTTAGATAAAAAGCAGGGAGATCGCCGTCGTTTGTCGTGATACTACGGGGATGAGCGGGATTTGATACAAAAAAGGGCAGCCTAGAAAAGGCAGCCCTTGGTGTTTTGAACCGGTTTTTCGGTTTAGTTGGGCACGTCGCCGGTGATGCCTTCGACGTAGAAGTTCATGCCCGCCAAAGTGCCGAGATCGGCGGTTTCGCCTTCAGCCAGCCAAGCCGAACCGTCTTGCTTGTTGAGCGGGCCGGTGAAAGGGCTGTATTCGCCGGTGCGGATGGCTTCGACCATCGCGAGAGCGGACGCTTTGACATCGGCGGGAACCGCCTCAGAGATTTCGCCGATCTCAACCATGCCGGTGTCGATCCCATCCCAAGTGTTCTTGGACTCCCAAGTGCCGTCGATCACATCCTGAACGCGCTGGATGTAGTAGGGCGCCCAGTTGTCGATGATCGAGGAGACGCGCGGCATGGGCGCATAGTCCCCCATATCAGAGGCCTGACCAAAGGTGATCACATTGCCGGCTTCTTTGGCGGCGGCCTGCGGTGCGGTGGAATCGGTGTGCTGAAGAATAACGTCAGCGCCGTTTTCGATCAGAGCGCGCGCGGCGTCGGCCTCTTTGGCGGGATCAAACCACGTGTAGGCCCAAACAACCGAAAACTCGACGTCAGGGTTGACCTTTTTGGCGTGGATATAGGCGGAGTTGATGCCGCGAATAACCTCGGGGATCGGGAAGGAGGCGATGTAGCCGATCTTGTTGGTCTTGGTCATGTGACCGGCGATGTGGCCCTGAACGGCGCGGCCTTCGTAGAAACGCGCGCTATAGACGGACACGTTGTCGGCCTGTTTGTAGCCGGTGGCGTGCTCGAATTTTACATTCGGGAACTTGGCGGCCACGGCCAGCGTTGGGTCCATGTAACCAAAGGAGGTGGTAAAGATGATGTCGGCCCCGGCAATCGCCATCTGGGTGATGGCGCGTTCGGCGTCGGCGCTTTCTGGCACGTTTTCTTGGAAGATGGTTTTCACCTTGCCGTCAAAATGCGCTTCCATTTTCTGGCGCGACTGGTCGTGCTCATAGGTCCAACCGCCGTCACCCGGTGTGCCGATATAGATAAAGCCCGCTGTGACGTCTTCTTCGGCAAAGGCCGCGCCGGCAAAAGTGGCAGCAGCGGCAACAGTGGCCAGCAAAGTTCTGCGTTTCATATGATTATTCCCCGTTGGTGGTGGTTTCAGTCTCGGTTTCTTCTTCGGGCGCATTCAGCAGGCCTGAGGTGATCAGCCCCGCCGGGATCGCCACAATCCCCAATCCAATTAAAAGAGTTATCGCAGTAAAGACGCGCCCGCCAGTGGTGACTGGATAAACATCGCCATATCCGACGGTTGTCAGTGTCGCGATGGCCCACCACGCGCTTTGCGGGATCGATCCGAAAATCTCGGGCTGGGCATCTTTTTCGAAGTGATAGATGCCGACGGCGGCAAGAAAGAGCACGATGGCGGCCAGCACGCCAAAGAGCAGCATTTCCTCGCGGTTAGAGCTAATCGCATGTTCGAGGCGCAAGATGGCGCGGCGCATGCGCAGGAGTTTCAAAAGGCGAAAGATGCGCATCAGGCGCAGGGTGCGCAACACGGTGCTATCGGGAAGCAGGAAAAGCAGGGCGGGCAGGATCGAGAGAAGGTCGATCAAGCCCCAAAAGCTAAAGATATAGCCAAGCCGGTTTTCGGCGCTCCAGAAGCGCAGGCAAAACTCGGTGACAAAGATCGCCAGAAGCACGGCTTCGAGCCCGAGTAGGATTTTTTGCATGTCGGTGGAATGGCCCGGCATGCTTTGCAGAGTGATGGTAAAGGCCGACAGAACAATCGCGATATGAAGCCCCGCCAACGGCAGTTTGCCGTAGCGGGGATCTTCGCCCTCAAGCGAGAGAGCAACGCGATGTTTCAACTCTGACGCCATGCGTGTCCTTTTAGCTTGAAGCGTGGAAGGAGCGGCCAAGCGAGGCCGGGGCCCCATGCGCGCCGCGCGCCGAGATGATGACCAGAACCAGAATGGTGATCAGGTAAGGCGAGGCAGAGAGAAGGGCGACCGGCACCTTGGCACCGGCGGCCTGAAGGTTGAGCTGCAAAACGGTGACGCCGCCAAAGAGGTAGGCCCCGATAAGGATGCGCCACGGCCGCCAGCTCGCAAATACCACGATGGCCAAGGCGATCCAACCGGCCCCAGCGGTCATGCCTTCGGTCCATTGCGGCACCCGCACGAGGCTAAGGTAAGCCCCGCCAAGACCCGCACAGGCCCCGCCAAACAGGATGGCGATCATGCGCACGCGCACCACCTTGTAGCCAAGCGCATGGGCGCTATCGTGGCTTTCGCCCACCGCGCGCAGGATCAGCCCACCACGGGTAAATTTCAGGAAAGCCCAGACAAGGATGACCATTAGGACCGCCACGTAAACCATGATGTCATGACGAAAGAACATGGTGCCAAGGGCGGGAATGTCCGAAAGCGGCCCAAGGTCGAGTTTTGGCAGGGTGGGGGATTTGACGCCCTCATAGGGTTTGCCGATCAGCGCCGAAAGGCCAAGCCCGGCAAGGGTCAGGCCAAGGCCCGTGGCGACTTGGTTAGAGAGGAGGTATTGGGTCAGCAGGGCAAAGACAAAGCTAAGCGCCGCCCCGGCCCCCGCAGCGGCAACAAAGCCGACGAGCGGGCTGTCGGTGTTGACGCCCACCGCAAAGCCGACCACCGCCCCGGTGATCATCATGCCCTCAACCCCGAGGTTGAGCACGCCAGCCTTTTCCACGACCAATTCGCCAATCGCGGCAAAGAGGATCGGCGTGGCCGACACCATGATCGAGGCGACGAGGAGGATGGGGGAGATTGAACTCAGGTCCATTTAAAGGCCTCCTTTGGGATGGTGACATATTCTGTTGAGGACTGTGTCGGACACGACGTCAAAAGAGGTGTTGCCATGTTTCTATGTGTCATCACACCGCCTCCTTCTTGGCCAGTCGCAGGCGGAAGTTGGTGAAGACGTCGGTGGCCAGCAGGAAGAACAACAGCATGCCTTGGAAGAGCTGGATCGCCGCGCCGGGCACGCCGAGCATGAGCTGGGCCAATTCGCCGCCGATATAGGTCAGCGCCATAAGCAACCCGGCGAGCAAGATGCCGATGGGGTTAAGTCGGCCAAGAAAGGCGACGATGATCGCGGTAAACCCGTAGCCCGCGTTGAAATCAATGGTGATCTGACCCGCCGGGCCGGTGACTTCAAAGAACCCGGCAAGACCAGCCAGCGCACCGGAAATACCAAGGCAGAGGATGACAATGCGGGAAGGATTGACGCCCGCAAAACGCGCGGCGCGCGGCGCTTCGCCGGTGAGACGGATGTTAAAGCCTTGGATATGGCGGCTCAGCAGGACATAGGCCGCAATCACCGCGATAAAGGCGGCGACAACACCCCAGTGCATGCCGGTTCCAGCGATGAGTTCGCCGTTATAAACCGCGTCCCATTCCTTGAAATTGCGCGATCCGGGAAAGCCCATGCCCTCGGGATTACGCAGGAAACCAGAGGCGGCAGAGGCGAGAATGGTTTCGGCCACATAGACCAGCATCAGCGACACAAGGATTTCATTGGTGCCAAGTTTGGTTTTCAAAATCGCCGGGATCATCGCCCACGCCCAGCCGCCAAGCGCCCCGGCGACAAGCATCAGAGGAAAGAGCAGCACGCTTTCGGACGGGTAAAGCGCAAGGCCCGCCCCAGCGCCACA
This sequence comes from Pelagimonas sp., assembly GCF_058892305.1. Classification (NCBI taxonomy): domain Bacteria; kingdom Pseudomonadati; phylum Pseudomonadota; class Alphaproteobacteria; order Rhodobacterales; family Roseobacteraceae; genus Pelagimonas; species Pelagimonas sp. The sequence continues at coordinate 10,857 of NZ_JBZXVN010000074.1, read as the reverse complement.
GATCGCCCCCATGATGTATTGGCCTTCGGCCCCGATGTTCCAAATTCCGGCCTTGAACCCAATGGAAAGACCAATGGCGATAAGGATCAGCGGCCCGGCCTTGACCAGCAGTTGCGGACGGGTAAAGCCCGAGAATTGCTCGGAAAAGATCGGGTCCCAAAAGATGGTGCGGATTGCTTCAAACGGGTTTGCACCGAGCATGGCAAAGAGAATGCCGCCGACAATCATAGTGAGGATCACTGCCACAATCGGCGAGAGCGCCACCCATGCGCGCGATGGTTGGGGGCGTTTTTCAAGTCGCAGCATGTGCCGCCTCCATATCATGGGCTCCGCCCATCATCAGACCAATCTGTTCCATATCAAGCCCTTGCACGGGGCGCGGGGTCGACAGACGCCCCTCGTTCAACGCGCCAAAGCGGTCAGAAATTTCCATAAGCTCATCAAGGTCTTGGCTAATCACCAAGATCGCCGCGCCGCCATGGGCGAGGTCAAGCAACGCCTGTCGGATCGCAGCGGCGGCGGCGGCGTCTACGCCCCATGTGGGTTGGTTGATGACCAAAAGCTCGGGCTTTTGCACGATCTCGCGGCCCACCACGTATTTTTGCAGGTTGCCGCCCGAAAGTGCCCGCGCCGCAACATTGGGGCCGGGGGTGCGCACGTCGAATTTTTCAATCACATCCTCGGCAAAGAGCCGCGATTTGGCCCAATCAATAAAACCGTTTTTGACAAGACCGGCGCGTTTTCCGGCGGTTAGAACGCCGTTCTCGGTCAGGCTCATGTCCGGCGCGGCGGCATGGCCAAGGCGTTCTTCGGGGGCCGACAACAGACCGGGAAGGCGACGCTCTCCGGGGCCTTGGCGGCTCACGTCCTTGCCCTGAAAATGCACCATGCCGGGATCAGAGAGCCGTTCGCCCGACAGCGCCATGAGCAATTCGTCCTGACCATTGCCCGCGACGCCGCCAAGGCCAAGCACTTCGCCCTTGCGCAGTTCAAACGAGATGCCGCGCAACGGCGTGCCGATGCCATCAAGGGCGGGCAGGGTGAGGTTATCAACCGTAAGCACCACCTCGCCCAGCGTCACATCGCGGGCCTTTGGGGTGGCGAAACTAGACCCGACCATCATCTCGGCCATTTCGCGCGCCGAGGTTTCGGACGGCGTACAGGTGCCAACGTTTTTGCCGTGGCGCAAAATGCTGGCGTGATCACATAGGGCGCGAATTTCTTCGAGCTTGTGTGAGATATAGAGGATCGAGGTGCCTTCGGATTTCAGCTTGCGCAGCGTTTCAAAGAGGATGTCTACCTCTTGTGGGGTCAAAACGCTTGTCGGTTCATCCATGATCAGCAGGCGCGGGTCTTGCAAAAGACAGCGAATGATTTCAACGCGTTGCCGTTCGCCCGCCGAAAGGCTTGCGACCTCGCGCCATGGATCAAGCGGCAGGCCGTATTGTTCGGAGACCTCGGAAATCCGCGCCGCAAGATCGCGGGGCTTGGGCGGGTTTTCCATGCCAAGCGCGACGTTTTCGGCCACAGACAGCGCATCAAAGAGCGAGAAATGTTGAAAGACCATGGCGACACCGGCCTGACGGGCGACCGAGGGTTTTGGCGGTGCAAAGGCGTTGCCATCCAAGGTCATGGTGCCGCGATCCGGGCTTACCAGCCCGTAAATCATTTTGACCAGCGTCGATTTACCAGCGCCATTTTCGCCCAGCAAAGCGTGAATTTCACCCTTGCCGATGTCAAAGGAGACGTTGTCATTGGCCACAACGCCTGGGTAAGCCTTGGTTAGGCCCTGGATGCTGAGGAGTGTATCGTCCACGCGCTCTCTCCTTTGGTTTCAAGCGTAAGTAGCTGGGAGGCCACGCCTATGGCAATGGCCTGAGGGTGTTTGCCGAGCTGTTTTTGACCAATTGGGCAGGTTATGCGCGCAATTTGGGCGGGTGTATGGCCCAGAGCGGATAGCCGTTTGCGAAACCGCGCCCATTTGGTTTTCGACCCGATCACCCCGGCAAAGTTGAAACCGCGGGTAAGGGCGGCGTGGCAGAGCTGAAAATCAAGTTCGTGACTATAGGTCAGGATCAGATGCGCGGCGGTTTGCGGCGCATGGGCCATAAGCCGCGCAGGATCAGCAGCGGGAAGAATGGTGACGTTGGCCGGGACGGCGTCGGGAAAGCGGTCGCGCCCGGTGTCGACCCAAGTCAGGGCCAGATCGGGCATTGGGGCCAGTGTGTTCACCAAGGCGCGCCCGACATGGCCCGCCCCCCAAATCCAGACATGGCGCGAGGGGCGCAGAACCGGTTCGATCATCCAACCCTGATGCAACTGTGGGGCGGGTGGTTGGCCTTGGGCGCGGGCGCGATCCAGCAGGCGTTGCACCGCCAAGGGCCGAGTGCCGGGGCCACGGGCGATGAGGGTTTTGTCGTGAAGATCGGCAAGGGTTTCGGCGGTATAGTGCTCGGTCAAAAGCGTCACGGCACCGCCGCAACATTGGCCAAGCTCGGGGCCAAGCGCATGGCGGCTAATCCCGGTTTTGGAAAGGGCGACCTGCGCCGCTTGATATTCAAGCGCGCCGCCACCGATGGTGCCGCTTTGCCCACCGTTCCAGACAAGCATCGCCGCGCCAACATCGCGCGGGGAGGAGCCGGCCACATCGGCAATCACCACGCGGGCGACCGTGCCATGTTGGTCTACGGCGGCGCTCAGGGCGTCAAGATCAAAGCCCATCGCGCACCTGTTGAACCGCCTTAAGCACCCGTTCCGCCGTGGCCGGGGCATGGAGATCAGGGTAGCGATCGCCACAGGCCGACACCGCATCCGACAGCGCCATCAGAACCGAAATCCCATGCATAAAGGGCGGCTCGCCCACGGCCTTTGAGCGGTAAATCGTGTCTTCGCGGTTCTCAGAGGCCCAAAGATCAACGTTGAACACATCGGGGCGGTCAGAGCAGGCGGGGATTTTGTAGGTCGAGGGCGCATGGGTGCGCAACCGGCCCTTGTCATCCCAGACCAGCTCTTCGGTGGTGAGCCAACCCGCGCCTTGCACATAGCCGCCTTCGACCTGCCCCACATCCAGCGCCGGATTGAGCGATGACCCGGCATCATGCAGGATATCGCTGCGCAAAATGCGGTTTTCACCGGTCAATGTGTCGATCACCACCTCGGTGCAGGACACCCCATAGGCAAAGTAGAAAAACGGCCGACCGTGCCCGGCAACCGGATCCCATTCCAGTTTCGGCGTTTTGTAAAACCCGGTGGAAGACAGGCTTACGCGCCCTTCGTAACAGCGTTTGGCGGCCTCGGTGAAAGAGATGTCTTTGCCATCAACAAAGACAACCCCGTCTTCAAAGGCGACCTCGGTGCCAAGGAAATCGGCCATGCGGTCGCGAATGGTTTCGCAGGCGATTTTCACCGCCATCCCGTTGAGGTCCGAGCCGCTAGACGCCGCCGTGGCCGAGGTGTTGGGCACCTTGCCGGTGTCGGTGGCGGTGATGCGGATGCTCTCCATCGGCTGGCCAAAGACCGTAGCGGCGACTTGCGCCACCTTTTGGAACAACCCCTGACCCATCTCGGTGCCGCCATGGTTGAGCTGGATCGAGCCATCTTGATAGACATGCACCAAGGCACCGGCCTGATTAAGATGGGTGAGGGTAAAGGAAATCCCGAATTTGACCGGCGTCATGGCGATGCCGCGTTTCAAGACCGGATTGTTGGCGTTCCAGTCATCGACCGCCGCGCGCCGGGCCGCGTAATCGGCGCTCTCTTCGAGGCGGGACACCATGGCGCCCAACTCGAAATCTTCGACCGGCTGGCCGTAATGGGTGACGCCCCTTGGTTTCCTCTGTCCAGACATATCCTCGGGGGGGCTCGGCTCTGCCGAGTGGGGGGTGGATGGCCCCCCTTCGACATAGAAATTCGCCCGCCGCACCGCGAGGGGATCACACCCCAAGGCATGGGCAATATGATCCATCACCCGCTCAATTCCCAACATGCCCTGCGGCCCACCAAAGCCGCGAAAGGCGGTGGCGCTTTGGGTGTTGGTTTTCAAGCGATGGCTTTCGATGCGCATATTGGGAAGGAAATAGGCATTGTCCGCATGCAACATGGCGCGATCTGCGACTGGGAACGACAGGTCTTGCGCCCAGCCACAACGGGCCAGTTGCAAAAAGTCGAGGCCCAAGACGCGGCCCTGATCATCGTAGCCGACCGTATAGCCGATGCGAAAATCGTGGCGTTTGCCGGTGATGGTGAAATCATCGTCGCGGTCATAGCGCATTTTGGCGGCGCGCCCGGTGTCCGCCGCCACAACGGCGCAGGCGATGGCAAGCGCGTTGCCTTGGCTTTCCTTGCCGCCAAACCCGCCCCCCATGCGTCGGGTTTCGACCCGGACGCCGTGCATCGGAAGGTGCAGCGCATGGGCGACCTTGTGTTGGATTTCGCTTGGGTGCTGGGTCGAGCTATGCACCAGCATGTCGCCGTTTTCCTGCGGGAACACCAAAGCGGCCTGACCTTCGAGATAGAAGTGTTCCTGACCGCCCATCTCGATTTCGCCGCTGATCTGATGCGGGGCCGCGGCGATGGCACTGGCCGCATCGCCCGACTGCCAGATGCGCGGGCTGCCGTCGAATTGGCTTTGGGCGGCCATGGCATCGTCGATGGTCAGGATCGCGGGTTCTTCGCTATAGGTGATTTGGCCGAGCTGCGCCGCCTTGCGGGCCGCAAGATGCGAGGTGGCCGCCACCAAAAACACCGGTTGGCCAAGATACATCACCCGATCGCGCGCCAAAAGCGGTTCGTCATGCACGGAAGGCGAGCAATCGCACTCTGAGGGCAGGTCTTCGGCCTCCCAAACACCGATCACCCCGTCGGCGGCGCGCACCGCGTCAAGGTTCACCGAAGTGATGGTGCCAAAGGCGATTTCAGCGGTGCCAAAGGCGAGATGCAGACAATCAGCAGGCGTAGGAATATCATCAACATAGCGCGCGGCCCCGGTGACATGCAGGCGCGCGGCGTCATGGGGGAGGGGTTTGCGGACACTCATGGGCGCACCTCCAGAACATTGGTTGCGGCCCCGAGGCTATCGAGAAGGTAACGCGACAACATATTGCGCGCGGTTGAGAGCCTGTAGTCGGCGCTGGCGCGCATATCGGACATAGGGGTGAAATCCTGATGCCACGCGTCCCACGCGGCGGCGATGATGTCTTCGCTCCAGGGGCGATCTAACAGGGTGTTTTCCACATGGGTGGCGCGTTTGGGTGTCCCGGCCATGCCGCCAAACGCGATGCGGGCGTTTGAGACCTTTCCGTCCTCAATCGTCAGGTTGAAGGCCCCGCAAACGGCAGAGATGTCTTGATCAAACCGTTTGGAGAGCTTGTAGACGCGCAGGGTGTCGGGCTGTTTGGGGAGGCTTACCGCTTCGACAAATTCGCCGGGATAGCGATCTTGTTTGCCATATTCGATATAGAAATCTTCGATCGGCATTTCGCGGCGGGTATCCCGGAAACGCAGATGCAACGTGGCCCCAAGGGCGATGAGCGCCGGAGGGTTGTCGCCGATGGGCGAGCCGTTGGCGATATTGCCGCCGATGGTGGCAGCGTTGCGCACTTGGGTCGAGCCATATCGGCGGATCATTTCGGCGTAAGACGGGTGGTGTGTGTCCATCAGGCGATGCACACGGTCCATAGTCACGCCGGCCCCAATATGGAGGGTTGTGGCGGTTTCGGTGATGTCTTGGAGATCTCGGCAGCGATTTAGGAAAATCGCCGGGGTGATGGGGCGGTGTTGCTTGGTGACCCAAAGCCCAACATCGGTCGCCCCGGCCACAAGGGTCGCCTCGGGGATTTTGGCATAGAGGTCGGCGAGGTCATCCGAGGTTTCGGGGGCGTGGACGTCGGAGGGGGGTGGGGGGACGGACGCTAGGCTGTCTGCCGGATCGGCAAGAGGGGGGCTGTCTGCCGGACCGGCCAGAGGGGGGCTGTCTGCCGCATGGGTAAGAGGGGGGCTGTCTGCCCCTTGGCCCTCGGGCACCCCCGAGGATGTTTTTGGAAAGAAGAAATCGGGGCTGGTTTCAGGATAGCCGGGTTTGGGGGTGGTTTCGATGGATTGGGCGGCGCGGATAATCGGGGCGTAACCGGTGCAGCGGCAGAGATTGCCCGCCAGCGCATCATCGTGGTTTTGATCATCATTGAGATGGGCCACGGCCATGGAAACGGCGATGCCGGGGGTGCAAAAGCCGCATTGGCTGCCGTGATGAGTGATGAGCGCGTCTTGGGCGGGATGAAGGGTTTTGCCGGTGGCGAGACCTTCGACCGTGCGGATGGCTTTGCCGTGAAGTTGCGGCAGGAGCAAGATGCAGGCGTTGAGCGCGCGCGCGCCGCGTTCATCCGTGACCATGACGGTGCAGGCCCCGCAGTCGCCTTCGTTACAGCCCTCTTTGGTGCCGTTGAGATTTTGGGTGTCGCGTAGCCAATTGAGGAGCGTGGCGTCGGGGGAAACGCCTTTTAACTCCACGCTCTCTCCGTTGAGAAGAAAGGTGATATTCATGGGTTTTGCCTGCCGCCTTACCATGTCCTCTGATGGGTCTTGCCTATGAAAGGTCTTGCCCGGTGTCAGAGTGCGCGCCCTCGATGCGGCGTAGAAAACGCGCTTGTTCCCTGTTGTGAAGTTCAGGCTAGGGGCGGCTGGGCGGTTTTGGCAAGCGAAAATGTGCATTTGCGCGGCGGCTTTGTTAGAATTGCCTGTTTTTGAGGCATGCGAGATGGGGGCAGGATGCCTTGATTTGACGTATTTGGGTTGATGGGTCTCGTTCCTGACTAGGCTCATCGCAGTGGAAATACCGGTTGTATTTCAAGGCGATGGAACGCGGATCAGGGGCGCGAGCTATCACATCGTGCCGACACATGGACCGCATGAAATTAACCCCCCAGTTCTTGTGCAATTACCCTCTGCTTTAGTGCCCGCTATGCGTCAGGGCCGACAGATCAAGGCATCTTGACCCTATCTGTTTGCCCCCGGTGGTGGCGACGACATAAGGTAGCCAAATGACAGAGCCTCGATTCATCCACCTGCGCGTCCATACTGAATATTCCCTTTTGGAAGGGGCCATGCGGTTGAAAAAACTGCCCGGCATTGTGGCGGGGATGGATATGCCCGCCGTGGCGGTGACGGATACCAATAACCTCTTCTCGGCATTGGAGTTTTCCGTCGGAGCGGCGGGGGCTGGGGTGCAGCCGATCATGGGTTGTCAGCTCTCTGTGCGCTATGTCGATCCGGCACCGGGTGAGCGGCCCAAGCCGCCCGCGTCGGTAGTGGTTTTGGCCCAGACCGAGCGCGGTTATGAGATGCTGATGAAGCTGAACTCTTGCCTCTATATGCGGCAAGGCAGCGAGTTGCCTTACGTCACCTTGGAAGAGTTGCAAGAGTTTTCCGAGGATGTGATTTGTCTATCGGGTGGGCCGGATGGGCCGGTGGGGCAGATGTTGCGCATGGGGCAACATGATGCCGCCGAGGCCCTGATGAAACGGTTCTTGGCGATTTTTGGTGATCGGCTTTATGTCGAATTGCAGCGCCATCCAGAAGAGGACGGAACCAAGCCCGAAGCCGAGCGTTTGAGCGAGCGTGGCTTTCTTGAGATGGCTTACGCGCTGAATATTCCGTTGGTGGCGACCAATGACGTCTATTTCCCCAAGGCCGAGATGTATGAGGCCCATGATGCGATGATCTGTATCGCCGAAGGGGCCTATGTCGATCAGATCGAGCCGCGCCGCCGTTTGACGACGCAGCATTACATGAAGACACCACAGGAAATGGCGGTGTTGTTTGCCGATCTTCCCGAGGCCTTGGAAAACACGGTTGAGATCGCGCGGCGGTGTGCGTTCATGGCCTATCGCCGTGATCCGATCTTGCCGAAATTCGCCGATGATGAGGTGGCCGAGCTCCGCCGGATCGCCAATGAGGGCTTGCAAAAACGCCTTGCGGTGATCCCACATGCGGACACGGTTGAGAAATACCAAGAGCGGTTGGATTTTGAGCTTGGCATCATCGAAGGCATGGGATTCCCCGGTTACTTTTTGATCGTTGCCGACTTTATCCAATGGGCCAAGGATCACGACATTCCGGTCGGTCCGGGGCGGGGATCGGGCGCGGGGTCTTTGGTGGCCTATGCGTTGACGGTGACCGACCTTGACCCATTGCGCTATTCGTTGCTTTTCGAGCGGTTTTTGAACCCGGAACGGGTTTCGATGCCCGACTTTGACATCGACTTTTGCATGGATCGCCGCGAGGAGGTGATCAAATATGTGCAAGAGAAATACGGCGCGGACCGGGTGGGGCAGATCATCACCTTTGGCGCGCTTTTGTCCAAGGCGGCGGTGCGCGATATGGGCCGGGTGTTGCAAATGCCCTATGGGCAGGTGGACCGGCTGTCGAAAATGATCCCGGTTGAGGGGGTGAAACCTGTTTCGATTGAACAGGCGTTGCAACAAGAGGAGCGGCTTCGCGAGGAGGCGAAGAACGAAGAGGTTGTTGACCGGCTGCTGAAATACGGCATGCAGGTTGAGGGGCTTTTGCGATCAGCGGGGACACACGCGGCGGGGGTTGTGATTGCCGATCGTCCCACGGACGAGCTTGTGCCGCTTTATCGCGATCCGCGCTCTGACATGCCCGCGACCCAATTCAACATGAAATGGGTGGAACAGGCCGGGTTGGTCAAGTTCGACTTCTTGGGCCTGAAAACCCTGACCGTTATTCAAAACGCCATGGATTTGATTTTCAAATCTGGGCGCGATTTGCATGTGGCGGCGGATGGCACGCAGTTATATGAGCCAGCTGAGGGGGCAGAAAACCAGATCAACGCCATTCCGCTTGATGATGAGGTGACCTACAAGCTCTATTCTGCGGCGAAAACCGTGGCGGTGTTTCAGGTGGAATCGACGGGGATGATGGATGCGCTTAAGCGCATGAAGCCGACCTGTATCGAAGATATTGTTGCGCTTGTGGCGCTCTATCGCCCCGGCCCGATGGAGAATATTCCGACCTATTGTGAGGTAAAGAACGGGCAAAAAGAGATCACATCTGTGCACCCGCTGATTGACCATATCCTTGAGGAAACTCAGGGGATTATCGTTTATCAGGAACAGGTTATGCAGATCGCTCAGGTCATGGCGAAATACACGCTTGGCGGTGCGGACCTGTTGCGCCGGGCCATGGGTAAAAAGATCAAAGAGGCGATGGACGCCGAACGCCCCAAGTTCGAAAAGGGCGCGGGTGAAAACGGGGTTCCGGCCAAAAAGGCGTCGGAGGTTTTCGACCTTTTGGAGAAATTTGCCAACTACGGATTCAACAAATCCCACGCGGCGGCCTATGCGGTTGTGTCGTATCAAACCGGATGGCTCAAGGCGAACCATCCGGTCGAGTTCATGGCCGGGGTGATGAACTGTGATATTCACCTAACCGACAAACTAGCGGTCTATTTCGAAGAGGTCCGCAAGGGGCTGAAACTGCCCTATGTGCCGCCCTGCGTGAACCGGTCTTTGGCGAGTTTTGACGTGGTGAACGGCGAATTGGTCTACGCGTTGGGCGCGCTGAAAAACGTTGGCGTTGAGGCGATGAATTTGGTGTCCGACGCCAGAGGCGACCAGCAATTTGTCAACCTCTTCGATTTTGCCCGCCGGGTGGAATTGAAAAAGGTCGGCAAACGGCCGCTTGAGATGATGGCGCGGGCCGGGGCCTTTGACATTCTGGATGGCAACCGCCGCCGGGTGTTCGATAGCCTTGATGCGCTTGTCGCCTATTCGACGGCGATCCATGAACAACGCGGATCGGCGCAGGTGTCTTTGTTTGGCGAAGCGGGGGATGATTTGCCCGAACCGCGCATGTCGCCGGTGCCTGATTGGTTGCCCGCCGAACGGTTGGCCGAGGAATTCAAGGCGATTGGGTTTTATCTCTCGGGGCATCCATTGGATGACTATATGCCAGCGCTGAAACGAGCCGATGTTTTGACGTTGGACGAGGTGATGGTCAAAGCCGAACGCTCGCCTTTGGTGGCCAAGCTGGGCGGGGTTGTGGCCGGGCGGCAGGAACGCAAATCGGCACGCGGCAATCGCTTTGCCTTTGCGCAATTGTCCGATCCGACCGGGGCCTATGAGGTGACGCTGTTTTCCGATGCCTTGGAGAAATGCCGCGAATATCTTGATACCGGGTCCAAGGTGGTGATCACGGTCGAGGCGACGATGGAAAGCGATCAGCTGAAATTGTTGGGGCGGTCGGTCATGCCGGTGGAAAACGCCGTGGTTGGGAATTCGGTCGCCGGGATGCGGATATTTGTCGAAAACGCCATGGCCTTGCCCCAGATCGCATCGGTGTTGGAGCGCGCCAAGGAGCAAATGCCCAAGGCACAACGCGGCCCGGTGCACCTATGTTTGAATGATCATGGCCTTCCGGGCGAGGTTGAACTTGACCTGAAACAGGCCTTTCCCGTGACGCCGGAAACCAAGGGCGCGGTTAAATCTCTTGATGGGGTTTTGGCGGTCGAAGAGTTCTAGGCGCACCCAAATTATTGGGATTGTGAAGGCCGGGGGTGTAGCGTTCAAAGCGCTTTGACATAGAGCGTTGCAATTCGTGTTTGGACGCTAACGCCAACCCGTGCCACCACTCGGCCTATGTTACGTGATATCTATATGTCTCGCGGTCCATTGGCCGCTTTTGCCGCCGAAGGGTTATTCTGGGGCAGCTTTGCCGCCTTGGTGCCCGTCATCAAAGCCCAAGCCGGATTGAGTGACGGCGATTTTGGCGTGGTTATGTTGATTGCCGCCCTTGGTGCCGTGAGCGCCATGTGGTTGGCTCCCCGCGCCGAAGCCAAATTGG
>NZ_JBZXVN010000073.1:0-36768 GCF_058892305.1 Pelagimonas sp. | reverse complement strand
TGGTGCCCGGGGGCGGAATCGAACCACCGACACGAGGATTTTCAATCCACTGCTCTACCCCTGAGCTACCCGGGCACGGGTGAAGGTCTGTCCTTCGGGTGAGGCGCGGTCTAAACGAGGTAACGAAGAGTGTCCAGAGCCTTTTGAAAGAAAAATGACCGAAATTTCAAAACCTATATCGCAAGCCCGCAAATCTCCTTGGCCTAGGTGATGACCAGCCACGGTTTAGCGCGGGCAGAAGGCAACAAGACCCACTGAAAATAGAGCCTTTAGCAAGGCTCCACAGGCAAAAGCTGGCTCATCCACCTGTTTCTTTGATGCTTTTCATTGTCACAAATACAACTTTCTATTTGGCGCTTTAGCCTACCACAGGAACGGGGCCGTCGATCGTTTCATGCCCCCTCAAACCAACCGGGTCATTTTCATTGCGACGTTGTTTTGGGAATCTTACAGGAAACGCCCCTGTTCCTCTCCTGAGCCTCCATCGGATCATCGGACAACAGAAAATTATTTGCCAAACAGCAAAAGAGAAGGAAGGCGGTGCGGATGTGTGCGCCCTTTTCAGTCGGGCAAGAGGGCACCGGTCGGACAAAGAGACCTATGGTTGGCCCCTTGATGGCATCTCAAGCGCGCTCCAATGCGGCTTAAAGCACCTCTAGTGCCGAAGAATTAGACACGAATGACGTCGATCGTTACAACTGGGGCCTCAAGGCTTGGTTGAGCAAGCGCAAGGATCATAGAAAGAGCCAATGACAAATCAAATCGCCTCAATAGACAGAGTTGTGAGCCAAGACAGTCATGTCGATGCCCTGTTGGCTCGGCATTTCGCCGATATGCGCGCCGGATCTCCCGAAGAGAGCTGTCATGTTGTGACAGCTGAAACTTTGCGTGACACTGGAGCGAGTTTGTTCGCGTTGCGTGACGCGGATGGTGCGGTGCGCGCGGTCGGGGCTTTTCAGGCCATTGAGGGTGGGGTTGAGCTAAAAAGCATGCACACCGCGCGCGAGGCTCGGGGAAACGGGTATGGTCGCATGGTTTTAACCCACCTGTTGAGCGAAGCGAAAGCCCAAGGTGCCAAACAGGCTTGGCTTGAAACCGGCACAGCCGAAAGCTTTGCCCCGGCCCGGGCGCTTTATACAAGCATCGGGTTTCAGACCTGCCCACCTTTTGGGAGCTATCACACAGATCCGCTCAGCACCTTTATGACCTTGGTGTTTTAGCGCCGTCCCAATAGGTGACTTAGGGCGAACAATCCGGCTGCTGCACAGACAATGCTTGGCCCGGCTGGTGTGTCAAATTCCCAAGTGCACCACAAACCTAACAGAGAGGCGCAGATGCCCAATCCCGCCGCGCCAACCAACATTTGTTCGGGTGTTCGGGCAAAAGGACGTGCGGAAGCGGCAGGGATAATCAACATCGCCCCAATCAAGAGAGCCCCAACAATCTTGATCGCCACAGCGACAACCAAGGCCAAGGAAATCATCATCACGTATTTTTCGCGTTTCGGCTCGATCCCCGAGGCATAGGCCAAATCGGGAGAAAGGGTCGACAAGAGCAACCCATTCCACCGCCATAGAATCAAACCCCAGACAAGCACGGCCCCCAACCAAATCAGGGCCAAATCGGTATGGCCCACGGCCAAAATATCACCGAACAAATAGGATTGCAGGTCGAGGCGTGGCCCCTTGACCATCGTCACCGCAACCAAGCCAAAGGCCAGGGCCGAATGGCTTGCTACACCCAGAATCATATCAGCCCCAAAACCGCGCCCGGTCAAACGGGCCACGGCGAACGCCATGCTCAATGACACAAGCAAGGTGCCTGCGAAAATCGGGGTGGAAAAGGCCAGAGCCAATGCAACACCTAAAACGGCCGCATGTGCAGTCGCATCGCCAAAATATGCCATCCGTCGCCAGACGACAAAAACACCCAAGGGTGCCGCCGCCACGGCGACGCCAACGGCCCCCAGAATGGCACGAGTCAGAAAGTGGTCAAACATCAATTCGCATCCTGAGCCGGGGTGACGTGGTCATGATCACATGCCTCATCATGGTGGTGATGATGGCTATGCTGGTGGCGATACAGTGCAAGAGTGCCACCGGTTCCAGTGCCAAACAGCGCTCGGTATTCATCGGCTTGTGCCACGACCTCGGGATGCCCTTCGCAACAAATATGCCCATTCACACAGAGTACCCGATCCGAGGCGCTCATCACGACATGCAAATCATGGCTGACCATCAAAACCGCACAGCCAAACTGATCGCGGAGCTCTTCGATCTTGCGGTAAAATTCCGCCTGCCCCGGCTGGTCTAACCCGGTGGTCGGCTCGTCCAAAAGCAGGATTTCGGGGCGGTTCAATAGCGCCCGCGCCAACATCGCCCTCTGAAACTGTCCCCCCGATAGATCGGTCAATTGACGCTCTGCAAGGTCCTCCGCTCCGGCTTCGGCCAATGCCTTGGCACGGTTCTGAACCGACGCATGTTGCGGCAAGCTTAGAAACCGCGAAACGGTCATCGGCATGGAAGGGTCAACGCTAAGACTTTGGGGGACGTAACCCAGCCGCAATTTAGCCTTGCGCGCGACCCGTCCGGCACTTGCTGGAACGGCCCCGATCAACGCCTTCATCAAGCTGGATTTTCCGGACCCATTGGGCCCGACAATCGTCACGATCTCTTTGGGGCTGATAGAAAAATCAACGTCCCGTAAAACGGTGGTTGAGCCCCGTTTCACCGATAGTCCTTCGGCCCAGATGAGCGCGCTCATGGGGCGGCAGCCTGACACGCAGGGCAAAGCCCAACGGCCTCGATCGCCACTTTTTCAACCACGAACCCCAATTCAGAGGCAGAACCAGCGACCACGTCGGCAACGGGTTTGCCCGGAGTTTCAGCAACGGTGGAACAATCGCGGCAAATCAAAAAACACGGTGCATGATGTTCACCGGGATGGGTACAGGCGACAAAGGCATTCAGCCGTTCAATCTTGTGAGCAAATCCATTGTTTACAAGAAAATCCAAGGCTCGGTACGCAACGGGCGGCTGTGAGCCTTTGCCCTCGGACCTCAGCTGATCAAGCACCTCATAGGCCCCCATGGCGCTATGCTTTTGCAACAAAATCTCAAGGACACGGCGCCGAATAGGCGTCATTTGCGCCCCAGAGACACGGCAAGCTTGTTCAGCAACTTCTAGTGAGGACGCAATACAATGGGCATGGTCATGTGTCTCGAATCCCTTGACTGTCATATAGGCCTCATCACGCTGCATTTTGGGGGTTGATATGTTATATTCTAACAATCTACAAGGCGCAGATGTTATATCATAACACGCAAAAATGAGACCCTTATGATTCTTCGCACCTCCTGCCTTGCACTTCTTTTGACGTCCTCCGCTGCATTGGCTGACGTGCCAAAAGTCGTTTCGGACATCGCCCCTGTTCAAAGTCTTGTTGCCATGGTCATGGACCAAATCGGTGAGCCGGATCTTTTGATTGAACCGGGCGCATCTGCTCATGATCTCGCGTTGAAGCCCAGTCAGGCACAGATGTTGAGCGACGCTGATATCGTTATCTGGATTGGCCCGGATCTGAATCCTGCCGTGGAAGGGCATGTGGAAAGCCTCGCTACAAATGCGGTTCATCTGGAGCTTATGAATGCTGACGGCGTTCATCTCCTCCCCTACCGTGACGAGGCGTTTTTTGGCGGCCATCATGACGACGACGAACATGAGGGCGAAGACCATCACGACGCGCATGACTACGATCATGCTAAGCACGATGATCATGAAGACCATGATGATCACGATGACGATCATAAAGATCATGACGAGCATGAAGAGCATGAAGAGCATGCCAATGGGCATCACCATGGCGATGGTGAATTTGACCCGCATGTCTGGTTGTCACCCGAAAACGCCATTCTTTGGGTCAACGTGATCGCCCAAGAGCTCGGCAAAATTGATCAGGACAACCAGGACAAGTATTTTTACAATGCCACACTGGCAGTCGAGAAAATCACCGCAGCACAGGACCGCGCAAAAGCTATCCTTGCGCCAGCGCACGACGTGCCATTGGCGGCCTATCACGATGCCTATCAATACTTTGAAGACGCCTTTGATCTGACCGTGATTGGTGCGATTTCCGATAGTGACGACGTACAGCCCGGTGCTAAGCGCATTGAAACACTGCGCAGCGAGTTCGAACACCAGCAGCCCAAGTGCTTTTTGATGGAACCGGGGGCCAATGCCCGACTGATCATGAGTGTCGGTTGGGCCGGGTTATTGGACACTGACAGCGGCAAAGAACCGATTGCGCGTCTAGATGCCCTCGGCGGGCAATTTGAGCAGGGTGCCGACCTGTATACAAATCTGATCGAAGACACGGCGCAACGCATTGCTGACTGTGTGACCGACTAAACGCAACAGGGCGGGGATTTCCCCGCCCTTTTCTTTCGGCTAGGTGCTGCGCTGCCCGTCAAAGGGCTTGAGTGTTACGCCCGCTGCTTCCAGCTGTCGTTTGACACTGCGGGCGATTTGCAAGGCCGTCGCCCCATCACCATGCAGACAGATCGTATCAACCGCCGCCGGGATCGGGTCGCCGATTTCGGGCAAGATCGCCCCCGCTTTCACCATGTTCACAATGCGGCGTGCGGCGTGGTCGGAATCATGGATCACCGCGCCCGGCAGACTGCGATCAACCAAAGTCGCATCGGCATTATAGGCACGATCCGCAAAGATCTCACCCGCCCATAGACATCCTAATTGCTCCACAGCGCGTTGCTGTGCGGTCGCAGCCAACACTATGATGATGATATCCGGAGCCACCTCAAGCGCGGCCTCATAACAGGCGAGCGCCATCCCCTCATCGGCTGAACACATGTTGGCCAAAGCACCATGCAACTTGAGGTGACGCACCTTTGCCCCTTGCGCCTGTGCCACCGCCAGCGATGCGCCCAGCTGATACTGAACCAAATTGCGCAAGGACTTTGGCGACAGACCCATGTTGCGCCGCCCAAACCCTTGCAGGTCTGGGAAACCGGGATGGCAGCCGATCCCTACCCCGTTTTTATGCGCCGTCGCAATCGTGTGCGCCATCACATCGGGATCACCAGCGTGAAAACCACAGGCAATATTGGCCGAGGTCACCACCTCAAGCAGGGCCTCATCTTGCCCCATGACCCACGGGCCAAAACTTTCTCCCATATCGGCATTCAAATCGACGGTGAGCTGGGTCATTGCATCTCCTCTCCGGCGGTCACGCCGCTGATCAGGCTATAGGACAAAAGGTCGGGGATATCCGCCGGGTCACGCACCAAAGGGTAAGTTTTGCGTGACAGATCGGAAAGAAGCTTTCGGTATTCGGCCTCTGCTGCCATCGCGTCCTTGCGGGTGACAAACCGAAACTGCAAACGCGCCCCAGCCGGGGCTTGGGCAACGCGTGGCAGATCGGCGGGAATAACCGTTCCGATGCGCGGATAACCACCGGTGGTTTGGCATTCAGACAGCAAAACATAAGGGGCCCCGTCGCCGGGAATTTGAATGTCACCCGGCGTAATCACTTCGGACAATATGGTGCCACCAACAGTCAGGCCAAAGCCCTCGCCATCCGGCAACAATCGTATCCCCATTCGATTGGCGCGGGTGTCTCGCGTCAAAGGGGCACTTTCAAATCGCCGTCGTTGCTCCGTGCTAAACATCTCCGTTTGAAGGCTCGGCAAAACTCGCACGGTCCCGCCATCCCAACGCGGCACAGAGGAGAGCGCTTGACCAACCACGTCGCCCGTGTCTTGACCGATAGACAGGCGGTCTTCACTTTCAAGCAGCCCCCCAAGCCCAGCGGTCAAATGCGCCCCCTGCCCGCCAAGGATTTGCGGTGTCGCAAGCCCACCACCAAATGCCAGATAGCCATAAACCCCTTGGGTCACGGCCCCGATGTCCAAAATCGCCCCAGCCGGCAAAAGATGTGATGCATTCCAAACCAGCGCGCTGCCATCAATGCTAGCCCGCATCGGCGCTCCGCAAAGGGCGATACGTGTTGTTTGCGAGACTTCAAACCGCCCGCCAAACCCCGGCATCTCAAGCACAGCCCCAATGGGTTGCGCGAGCAAAGCCGCCGCTTCGAACAAGGCAATCCGATCCGCCGCCCCGCCCCGCGACAAGCCTAAAGCCAAAAAGCCAGGCCGCCCGAGATCTTGAACAGTGAGACCGGCCCCAGCGCTATGAACGATCAGCTCAGTCATGTCAGAACCTCGGTGATGAT
Organism: Pelagimonas sp.; assembly: GCF_058892305.1. Taxonomy (NCBI): domain Bacteria; kingdom Pseudomonadati; phylum Pseudomonadota; class Alphaproteobacteria; order Rhodobacterales; family Roseobacteraceae; genus Pelagimonas; species Pelagimonas sp. The sequence goes on along the minus strand of NZ_JBZXVN010000073.1, from coordinate 30,519 downwards.
GCCACCCGTTGGGTCCGTTTTCAGGGCCTCAAACGCCCCGCGCTCAATGGGCGGAAACAAGACTTCATCGCCCGGACGCAACAAAAATGGCCTTTGTGAGCTTGGTTGAAACAGCTGAGCTGCCGTTTGGCCAATATGACGCCACCCCGTCGGCGTCGACACAGAGAACAAAACCAATTGGCGGATCGCAACAACCAAGGCCCCGACCGGAACCAGCGGTGTCAGCGCCGTTTGACGCGGGATGTCCCATTCTGGCGGGAGGGTTCCCAGATAGGGTTGGCCGGGTGCAAACCCGATGGTGGTAACGCGCACCTGTGTCGTACTAAGCGTTTGAATGGCCTGATCACGGGACTGGCCAGCGGCCTGAGCGGCCTCGTCAAGCTGAGGCGCTAAATCCGTTCCGAAAACCGTTGGAATGCGGTGTAAACGACGCCCATCGGGCAAAGGGGCCGCATACCAATCCTGTTCATCCAAGAGCGCATAAGTCAGATCACTCAGCGCCGATATGTCCACATGCAACGGATCAAATCGCAGATAGGTCGAGACAAGCGACGTCGCGCTTTCTTCGACACCTTCCCAGCCTGCTCGCTCCAAAGCGGCTCGAAAGGCAAGCGCCGCCCGGTTGGCCGGTTCTGACAAAGTGTCGGCAAAACGCACCAAGATGCCGTCCAAACCAACGGGATCAATACGTGGAAACTGGGGGCGAGTGTTGGGTTGCATGGCCACAAAATCCTTTGAAAGGCCAAGCAACCACGAGACACCAAAACTGTCCAGAGCGGGTTGGGGAAATGCCTTTGGAAATTACGACTGGAGATTGATGTTAATGCGGCTTGCGTTGGGCCTCAAGGCTCGCCAAAGCCGCCTTTTCTAGGTCCTCGGGGTCGGTTGACGCGGTCGAATAGGCCCCGCCAAGCCACTTGGCCAGATCAATATCGGCGCAACGCTTCGAGCAAAACGGACGGTACTTCGCATCCGTGTCTTTGGAACAAATCGGGCAACTCATCGCCTTGCCTACCCCTTGTTTTTGCGCAACGTTTTCAGCGCGACCCGATCGCGTTTACGCTGAATTTCCATCAAGCCCAGTTGGGTCCAGCCGGCCAAAATCGTCTCGGTCGACTCGCGCTTCAGGGCCGCGCGCAGCGAACCTTCGAGCTGCTTGCGTTCCTTTTTCGGGCAGGGAGCCGGGTCAACGATGATCTGCCCCCCCAACCCACGCAACCGCAATTGGCGTGGCAAGTCCTTAAGTGCGGCCAAATTGGCCTTGAGACCCGCAGAAAAAGACGTATCGCCGCCGGTGTTGATATCAACCGCAACCAAGGCCGACGTCGGTTCGATGATCATCGAATAGCCGCCCGGAAGGGGCACATGGGCCCGCAGCGCAGCGTCGATCATATCCAAAACGTCATGATGCTCAAAACTACCGTCTTCAGCAGCGACATGAGCCGGATCGGTCCATTCCCGCCACGCCTGAGCATGCGGGCCATCGCCTTCGGATAGAATTTCGGCCTCGGTCCCCGTATCCGACAGAACGGCGGTGGCCAGTTGGCACATCGCGATAACGTCCTCGGTGATATCTTCGGGGGTGGCATCGGCACAGCAGGACCGCAGGATCAACCCGGCATCCTCCGGCAAGGGTACCTCGGCCATGCCCTCATGCGCGGCTTCTTTGACCATTTCGCGCGCATCGTCATCTTTGATACGGCGCGAGACATTGATACCGGGCGCACCGGGCGTGACAATCGCATAGCGCGATTTGAACAAAATGCGCTGGGTCACAGGAATAGCTTTGCCCAATTCGGCGTAGCCCGTCACCTGAACCAAAAGAGGTTGTCCGGGCTTTAACCCTTTGACTTGACGCAAAAATGCGTTTCCATCTGGCGTGCGCAGGAACATACCGCCCTGCCCTTTGACCGGCCGATCGGCGATGCCGCGATAAATGGTTCCGGGACGCGGCAGATCGGTATCGATCAGCAGATCCTCAAGTTGACCATCCACGATAAGCGCCGCAGCTTCGCGGCCCTGCCAATGGTCAAGTGCAATGGTTGTACCCTTCATGAGTCTGCCTTGTAGAGAGGATAACCGGCGGACAGAAGCAAATTCGCCGTTTCCGCCAGCGGCAATCCAACGACCGCGGTGAAAGAGCCGTTGATCCACGGAATAAAGGCCCCGGCAGGCCCTTGAATAGCATAGCCGCCCGCCTTGCCCTGCCAATCATTGGTGGCAAGGTAGGCATTCAATTCTTCGTTCGAGAGGTTTTTCATCTTCACCTGGGTCACCACATCGCGCTCCCACATCTGATCGCCTTTGCGCACGGCAACGGCGGTAATGACGCGGTGACGGCGGCCCGACAGGTTGGTCAAAAATTCTGCTGCTTCTCCGGCGTCACGCGGCTTACCCAAAATGCGACGCCCCAAAGCCACAGTCGTATCCGCAGAGAGAACGATTTCGGACGGATCAGACGGGATCGCCTGTGCCTTTTCACGCGCCAATCGCACACAATAAGGGCGCGGCGCTTCGCTTTTGTGTGGGTCCTCATTGATGTCAGGTGGGCGAATGTCATCGGCCACGACCCCCAATTGAGCCAAAAGTTCGCGGCGGCGCGGGCTACCTGAACCGAGAATGAGGCGAGGCGTGTCTGTCATCAAAATTTCCGCAAAGTGTGTTGGGGTCAGAAGGGGCCGGCTGGACGACTAAAAGTTTTAAAAAACTTTTGCAAAATTCTTGCAAGAATTTTGGATGCGCCCAGTTTCGAGGGCACAGTAAAACGCCGGGCAACTGGCCCGGCGGTTTGCATATCTACGCTTATTTAAAGCGGTAGTTGATGCGCCCTTTGGTCAGATCATAAGGCGTCATTTCAACTTGTACCCGGTCGCCGGCCAGAACACGGATGCGGTTCTTGCGCATCTTACCCGCCGTATGTGCGATAATCTCATGGCCGTTCTCAAGCTCGACCCGGAATGTCGCATTCGGCAGGAGTTCCTTCACGACACCAGGAAATTCGAGCGTATCTTCCTTGGCCATGTTTTCTCCTACAATTGCCACCCCACCAGACGCAGGGCACGAGCGATATGAGCCTTTTGGCTCGGTTTTTCAACCCACCATATAGCAGCAACAGGGTTAATGCGGGCTGAAAATTGCATACTCAACCGCTTTTGCATCAATTTAGGGCCAAAGCGCACCGAATCGCGGGCTATGCCCCCCATTTTTCCTTGAGCTTATCCATCAGTTGATCACGGGTTTGCCGATAGGAATTTAGCTTTTGTTCACGCGTTTCACCAATACCGGTCGGATCCATGATCGGCCAATATTCCACGGCCAGATGATAGTAGCGTGTCAGCTCCAAAGCCCGGCGCTGAGACGCAGGTGACAAGGTGACGATCACGTCAAACCCTGACAAGGCCTCGCCATTTTCTTCCATCTCCTCAAAAGACCGCGACCGATGACGCGACAGTTCAACCCCGATCTCGGCACACACCGCAATGGCAAAACCGTCGATCTCGAGGTCATTCACAACCCCAACCGATTGCACATAGGTTTCGGATCCGAAAAGTTGCTTCATCACCCCTTCGGCCATCGGAGAGCGCACTGCGTTATGATCACAGCAAAACAAAACTGACTGAGGCAACGCCGCCACCCGGTCAGCCCCCAAAATGCAGTACGCAAACAAGCGTGAACAATCGGCGCGCGGTTGCGTCATCAATTTCAGCTTTGCCGTCCAGTCGCTCTTGCAAAATACGCGCCCCTTCGTTGTGAATACCACGGCGGGCCATATCAATGGTCTCGATTTGGCTCGGTGGCAGGGTTTTCACCGCATCAAAATAGCTTTTGCAGATTTGAAAATAGTCTTTGACCACTTGTCTAAACGGCGACAGAGACAAATGGAATTCGGCCGCTTTTTCCTTGGCTTCGGTCGTGACATCAAAAACGAGACGTTTTTCCCGTATCGACAATCCGACATTATAAGGCCCTTCCGGCACAACGCGATCATCTCGTGCTGGCAAGGAAAATGAGTTTTCCTCCATCAAATCAAACATCGCCACACGGCGTTCCTGTTCGATTTCCGGCGTTGGTGGCGGCAAGTTGGCGTCATCAAGTTCGATATGCGCAATACGGGTCATAGCAATAGTCACTTATCCTGTTGCCCAAATGTGTAACGTGGGAGCGACAAAGGAGCAATGAATAGGCCCCAATTTGAACCGCGACTTTCCGCCATGCCCAAAAATGCGGAGACCGATTAACCGTTAAGCTTTTTCAACCGGGCAGTTACCGACAATCCGTGTGCTTCAAGGCTCTCGGAGGAGGCGAGCACCTCGGCAGCGGGGCCAATGGCGCGTAACGCTTCTGGGGTCATGCGCGCCAATGTGGTGCGTTTTACAAAATCCATCACCGACAGGCCCGAGCTAAACCGCGCCGAGCGCGCCGTGGGCAGCACGTGATTGGGGCCACCAACATAGTCGCCAATCGCCTCGGGCGTCCATTGACCAAGGAAAATCGCCCCGGCATGCGGGCATTTTTCGGCCAACGCTTCGGGATCAGCCACGCAAAGTTCCAAGTGCTCCGGGGCGATGCGGTTCGATAGCGCGGCGGCCTCGTCCAGATCGCGCACGGTAATCACAGCGCCGTAATCCCGCCAGCTCGTCCCGGCAATCGCCCGGCGCTCAAGCGTTTCGAGACGTTTTTCGACGGCGTCGGCCACCGCGCGCCCAAAGCTCGCGTCGGTGGTGATCAAAAGCGACTGCGCGCTTTCGTCGTGTTCCGCTTGGCTCATCAGGTCAAGGGCGATCCAATCAGGGTCGTTGTCACCATCGGCGATCACCAAAATCTCTGAAGGTCCGGCAATCATATCAATACCGACTTTGCCAAAAACCCGGCGTTTGGCAGCGGCCACAAAGGCATTGCCCGGGCCAGTGATCTTATCAACCGGTGCGATGGTTTCGGTGCCATAAGCCAGAGCGGCAATCGCCTGCGCCCCCCCAATCCGATAGACCTCATCAACGCCCGAAATCTTGGCGGCCAGCATCACCAGCGGGTTCACAACACCATCCGGCGTTGGCACCGCGATGGCGAGACGCTCGACCCCTGCGACCTTGGCGGGAATGGCGTTCATCAACACCGATGACGGGTAAGACGCCAAGCCGCCCGGAACATATAGCCCGGCCGCAGACACCGCCGTCCAACGCCATCCAAGCTCGGCCCCGGTCTCATCTGTCCAGCGCTCATCGCTTGGCATTTGCCGAACGTGATAGGCCCGGATGCGGTCAGCCGCCGTTTCCAGCGCGACGCGCTCGGCCCCGGGAACCTGCGCGCAATAGGCGTCAATTTCCTCGGCTGAAAACCGCATCCCAGCCGCGTCAAGTTCAAGGCGATCAAACTTGGCCGTCAACTCAAGAACAGCAGCGTCGCCGCGGGCGCGTACATCGGCGATAATTCCGGCCACAACAGCATCCACATCGGGGCTGTCTTCGCGCTTGGCATTCAGCAATTCGGTGAACGCGGTCTCGAAATCGGCTTGGGCGCTGTCAAGAAAGACGGGCATGGGGCATCTCCGGTGTTACGCCGGTTGCATAGCCGTTGCATCGCCCGGCCTCAAGTCGCGTCGAGCATCTTGATCATCAGCAAATCGTCGCGCGCCGCACCATTGACGATCACAGATCGCGGGCGTTTGCCAAATTCAACGAAACCAGCGGCCCGATACAACCCAATCGCACGGGAGTTTGTCGCATCAACGCATAGTTCAAGCTGTAGTAACCCGCGATCTCGGGCGGCTTGGTCAACCGCCTGCAACAACCGCATGGCGTATCCCTGCCCTTGTGCCGATGGGTGAACGTATAGCGGGCCTATGTCCGCCATATGGCGCATCCGCTCTGGCCCACCCTGATGCATGGCGATCAAGGCCACCAAAACATCCTCGGAAAAACCACCCCAGAATTGCCCCGCCGCCAGTTTTGCGATCAAGGTCGCATCAGACAGGCCCAAAGCCTCAACTTCGGTTAATAAGAAAGCCTCGGGCACACGGCGTAGCCCATCGAGCCATAAGGCCCGATAGGCATTCAAGTCATCCGGCGCAAGCGGACGGATCATTCGGGATGGTTTGGAATTTGGCCTGACGGGGCTTTGTAGGGGCGGGTCACATCCTTGAGCGTCACTTCGAGCGCTTCAACCGATGCGCGCACAGCCCCATCGCCGGCCAATGTCAGCAACACATGCCCTGCCCCGTCTTCACCGGGTTCAAAGCTTACCGATAAAACCGAAAGGATCATGTCCTTGTCCGATTTATCAACCCCTTGCGTTGCAACCGACAATGCATTTTCGATTGTCAAAAGCGATTGCACCCGTTCGACCGGGCGGCCACGTTTGGCAGCCGCCTCAAGGTCTTCGTGACGCACACGGTTCAAAAGCAGGCACAGCCTATGATGGCGCTTTTGATACGCGACTTCGGTCACTGGCAGAACGGAATCCTGCACCAACGCCGAAATCACCTGGAGGTTATCGCTATCCAAAGCACCTAAATTTAGCGGGTGGTCACCGCCATCTTCAAACCGAGCATCTTCACTCATTCGCCTTTGACCCTTTCGATCTTGGCGCCAACCGCCGACAACTTGCGCACCACATGTTCGTATCCGCGATCCAGATGGTAAACGCGCGACACCTTGGTTTCACCTTCGGCCGCCAGACCCGCAAGGATGAGCGATACCGAAGCCCGCAAATCGGTTGCCATGACGGGCGCACCACGCAGTTTTTCCACACCTTTGACCGTCGCGGTTCCGCCGTGGACCTCAATATCGGCCCCCATACGGGTCAGTTCAGGGGCATGCATAAACCGGTTTTCAAAGATCTTCTCTTCGAGAACCGAGGTCCCTTCGGCAGTACACAAAAGCGCCATCATCTGCGCCTGCAAATCGGTTGGGAAACCGGGGAAAGGTTCGGTTGTGATGTCGACGGCTTTGATCCGGTCCGCGCCGCGTGTCACGGTCAGGCCCTTTTCGGACTCGGTCACCGAAACACCGGCCTCCTCGAGCTTATCACAGAAGGCCGCAAGCAGGTCGCGACGGCCGCCAAGACAGGTGACTTCGCCACCACAAAACGCCGGGGCAAGCATATAGGTGCCCAATTCAATACGGTCTGTGACAACACGGTGGGTCGCGCCGCCAAGACGATCAACTCCCTGAATGGTGATTGTGCTGCTGCCATCGCCTTCGATCTGGGCGCCCATTTTGCGCAGGCAATCGGCCAGATCTACAATTTCAGGTTCGCGCGCAGCGTTGTTCAGAACAGTTGTTCCCTTGGCCAAAACCGCCGCCAAAAGCGCGTTTTCAGTGGCCCCGACCGAGGCAAAGGCAAAATCAACGACGCCACCGCGTAGCCCGGCTGTGGGGGCCTTGGCATGGACATAACCGTCACGCAGATCAAGCTCCGCCCCCATAGCTTCAAATGCCTTGAGGTGGAGATCAACCGGACGCGCGCCAATCGCGCAACCGCCGGGAAGCGACACTTCGGCATAGCCGTAGCGCGCCAAAAGCGGCCCAAGCACTAAGATCGAGGCGCGCATTTTACGCACGATGTCGTATTCGGCGCGCTGGCTGGTTAAATCATGGCTGCTCATGGCAAGAACCTGACCGTCTTGCATGCTGGTGACCTCGGCCCCAAGCGATTGTAGCAACGTCGTCATGGTCCGGATATCCGACAAGCGCGGCGCATTGGTCAGAGTCAACGGCTCTTCGCTCAGCAAGGTAGCAGGCATCAGCGTCAGACACGCGTTCTTTGCGCCCGCAATCGGAATATCACCTTTCAATGGGCCATTGCCCGTCACAATAATTGAATCCATGCCTGTCAGTCCTTGTCCTGTACCGCCTCTGGCCCCGCTTTGTCCGCTGTTTGCTCTGCCGCATTGCGCGCACGGGCCTGCGCCTTGCGGCGCCCCATATTGGCCTTAAGCGCCGCTTTCAAGCGGTCTTCGCGTTCAGCATCCTTGTGCTTTTTCGGGGTCGGTTTGTTCTCGTTCATGCCCTTTGCTTTAACGCAGCAAGCCCCATGGGTCCAGTGGCGTGCAAACGCCCCCTTCGCCTTAGGCTCAAAGAAATTTATCCAAGATGACATTTTTTCAAATTCCGCCCTTGCGCGCCACGAAAACCGCGTTTAGAAGCCCGCTCACGTTGCTGCTGTAGCTCAGAGGTAGAGCACTCCCTTGGTAAGGGAGAGGTCGAGAGTTCAATTCTCTCCAGCAGCACCATTAACTTCTTCACCCACTGAAATCATACCTAAAGCCTTGAAAGGCAACGCTATTTGGGGTGTTCTAGGTCCATCAATTCGATGGTATGAAAATCCGCTCGAAAATCCCAATCTCAGGACGATTCTACGGAGACTCTCATCGCCATTTTTCCATATTTTCCAAGGGCTTGAGGAGAACTTCAGGGAGAATTCTAGATAATCCTCATACCTCTTCGGTTTTGACGCCTTTTCCGCAAGGTTTTCGGTCATGAGCACCTTCGATTTTTCCAGTTCAGTGATCTTGTTTTCATAAGCACCGATGACCGCATCGTTGCTGGCTTGCATGATACGCGAGAGCAACGCTTCGATTTGCGACTCGGCATCGGCGATTTGGCGCTTGGTTGAACGCGCGGCATCTTTGGCTTGATCCAGTCGGGCATCCCAAGCACGTCTGAACATGGTTTTAGCCAACACCAAGTATTTGGGGCTCGGCTCTAGTGTTTTGACGACATCAGCAAACGCGCCTTATATTTTGTCGCGCCGGATAGACTTTCCATTGCTTTCGCACCCTTTGGATTGGCACAGATAATACGGATAGTACTTGGTCTTCCCCTTTGACCATGAAGAGCGCAACTTGGCTCCACAATGAGGTGCCCCTAGATTTGTAGACGCTTTGCTTGATAATTTTGGAAACAAAGGACGATGCAAATGTCAGGATAAATTCGCTACTCGGATGAGTTCAAGATTGATGCGGTGGCGCAGGTCACAGAGCGTTGCTATTCGGTCTAGGCGGTGGCCGAGCGGCGCGGGGTCAGCACCAAATCGCTTTTCACATGGATTGCGCAATTCTCAAAGCCGCAAAGGCAAACCGACCAAGAAGCCGAGGTCCGGCGGTTCAAGAAAGAACTGGCCCGCGTGACCGAGGAGCGCGCCATCTTAGAAAGGGCCACCGCGTTCTTCGCTCGGGATGCAAGGTAAGGTACGCGTTTATCGACGCGCATAGCGAGCTGCATCCTGTCCGTGGTCTGTGCAAACTGCTTTGCGTTCATCCAAGCGGTTTCTTTGCATGGGGAAGGAACCGTTAAGCCACCATGCGCTTGACGATGCACGCCAGACAGGGCTGGTGAAGAAGGCGAGGAAAGACCGCGGCAAAGTCTACGGCTATCGAAATATCCACGACGACCTGATCGACATGGGCGAGGTCGTGTCAGAAAACCGCGTTGCCCGTTTGGCCCGCCTTGCAGGCATTCAGGCGCAGGTCGGCTACCAGAAGAAACCCGGCGTTTAGCCGCAGGGCAGATGCACCTGCATCACGATGATCCACACTGGATCAACCCGGCATGGGTTTGGTCGCAGGACCGCAATCGGCTCACCTCGCTTGGCCGCTTTCAGCCTCACGGACAAAACCACTCACAACGCCGAACTGCCGCTGCTGAGATCGCCTCATCGGTGATCTCAGCACGCGCCGTCTCTCTTTTGTCTGCGCAAAAGGGTTTACTCGAAGAACGTCGCGTTGCGCCCGCCCACCACGATGTCAAAATCGTAGGCTTCCTCGACGTCGGCCGTTCCCGGATCGCGGGGGGCTCCTATGTTGCGCTCAAAGGCATCGCCCATGAGGATCGCCATAGGGTCACTGGCATTGTTCGGCTCGCCAGGGAAATACATCTGCGTGATCAGCCGAGAAGAGCCGCCACTGATCGACATATGGATGTGCTTGGGGCGCCAACGACCGATGTCAGGTCGGGCCAGATAGGCACCCGGGCTGATCGCCCAGAACCGATAGCGGCCCTCATTGTCAGTCAATACCCGTCCGAGACCAAGGTGGTTTTCGTCCAGCTTAAGGCCTGAATGATCCTCGATGTGACGGTAGCGCCCGTAATGGTTGGCGCTCCAGACTTCTAGCAATGCGCCTGCCACTGCGCGGCCCGATGCGGTCCGTACGCGGCCGGTAACCTCGATTGGGACGCCAGCGGCGCGGGGGCGGTCCGGGGCCGTTCGGGTCATATCCCATTCGTGGGGATTCGCCGCATAACGCGCCGGCACCACAGGCACAAAGCTTTCGCGCGCCACTTTGGGGATCAACCGAAGCCGCTGGCGTGGGGTGCGCTGATCTGATGTGTTATCGGTTGGGCCGATGCCCAGAATACGTCCTTGCGTGGCCATGTCTCAGCTCTCCAGATCGTCGAAAAAGGGTGTTTCGTTGTCGCCGGCCATGATGATGTCAAAGACATAGACCTCGGCCCCGCTGGCAGTGCGGCCATCGTGGCGTGCAATCAGCTTGGAGGCGTCATCTCCGGCCGCCAGTAAAACGGGGTCGTTTTCATTGCCGTCCTCGGTGTCGAAAAATACCTGCGTCACGACACGATTGATCCCATCCGAAAAGATCGTCACCGTAATGTTGGCGGCGCGCCCCTCGGCCGCGCCCGGCATGATCGTCGGGAATTCATAGGCCCCCGTCACCGAACGCATGCGCCCGTAACCGTAGAACCAAGGGTCGATGTCGTCGCTGCCTTCGGTTGCCGGGGTGCGGTAAACACCCTTTGCGTTGGCCTGCCAAAACTCTATCACAACGCCGTTGGCCAGCTCTCCGTGACGATCAAGCACCCGCCCCCGCAGGATTATGGGCGTGCCAGCCGCCTCGGTCACAACACCCGGATCGAGACGGGTCAGATCCTCTAGCGCCGGGTCGGCGAAATAGATCGGGAAGTACGGCCCGCAGGTATCTTCGTTCGTGGCTGGTAAAAGGTTTGATGCCGGGTCGGTCATCGGCAGTCCTCCATTGTCATTGGTGCGTTTTGCAGATTAAACACATGAGAGCGTAACTCGGAAACCAATCGCCCATGCCCAAAGCGTCCAATCATGATGTCTATTTTGTCCCCGGCTTGCACAGGGGCCTTAGGGTTCTCGAAATCCTTGGTGCCGCTGAAACCCCTATGTCGCTGAGCGATATTGCCCGCGCGATGGAGCTGAGCCGGAGCTCGGCGTTTCGGCTGGTCTATACCCTGCGCCAGATGGAATTCATCCGTGAGGCCGAACAGGCCAATACCTATACCCTTGGCGCGCGCGTTCTGAGCCTTGGGTTCGCCTATCTGAACCAGCAGCCTATTACCGCGATTGCACGCCCCATTCTGGCCGGCCTGCGCGACAAAACCGGTGTTTCGACGCATCTGAGCGTGCTGGAAGGCGATGATGTTCTGTATCTTGTTAGCCATCAAGCTCGGTCGGGATATGTATCTAACATGCGCACGGGAACCCGCACGCAAGCCTTTGCCTCGGCGATTGGCTGGTGCCTTTTGGGGGCCAAGAATGCCACAGAGCTCGACACCTTTGCCGGGGCTCAAATTTGGCACCGCTTCACCGAACACACACCCATGGACCCGGCCAGCCTTGTGGCGCGTGTTGCTCAGGTCCGCGATGATGGCTTTGTTATTTCCCGAGGCTATCGGGAACCGGGTGGATCGAGCGTTGCCGTTCCGGTGCGTGACAATACCGGTGCGATCGTGGCTTGCGTGAACATCTCCGGCCCTGACAGTGGATTTGATTTTGAGCGCATGGAAAGCTTCTACTTGCCCCAAGCTCAAGGTGCCGCACTGCAAATCTCGCAGGCATTGGGATATGGTGGCCCCTGATTGCATTACAGCTTGACCCGCAAGGACAGCGGGCCGCGGAAAATGAAACCAGACCATTCATCCACGGTCGGGTCTTCTAGTGCCATGTTCGGAAACCGGTCAAACAGCATCGGCAGCATCACCTCGCCGATGGACATGCGCGAGAGATGCGCGCCCATACAGAAATGCGCACCATTCCCAAACGAGAAATGTCGCTTTTCGGCGCGGTGAATGTCGAAAGCATCGCCGTTTTTATAGTGATCTTCGTCGTGGTTCGCCGAGGCCTGAACAACCGACACACGGGTTCCGGCGGGCAGATCAATCCCATGTAGTGTCAGCGGGACCCGCGACTTGCGCGGACTGACCTGAATTGGGGCGACCCAGCGGATGGCCTCCTCGAAAACCTGCGCAAACAGGCTCGGATCGGACTTGACGTCAGCCAATTGGTCCGGATGTGTCAACAGACCATAAAGCGCCGTGAGCAAGGCATCGCGCGGTTCATTCACGCCACCCCCGATAGACACTTTGATATTGCATCTGATCCGGTCAAGGTCGCTACGCGTTGACATCGACGAGAGCACCGAGCCATCGTCGTCCTCTGCGATACGGGCAAGATTGGCGTCAATTGCGTGGTTGATCTCGATATTGGCCGCGTCGCTTTTAGCGAAGACCGCTTCGTTGCCCGCTAAGTTGCCTGCGCCATCAATCAGAACTTGCGACCATTGCACAACGTCATCGGCGGTTGCGCCCTGAAGGCCCAGCACATCGCGTAGGATTGCCCCGGCATAGGGGGCCGCAACATCAGCAAAGAGATCATAGGTTTCGCCCGGTTTCAGCCGATCCAGATAGTGACGCGCATGAACCTCTGCCCGGTCACGCCAGTCAGTCTTGATCTTACGCGCCGACAGACCCGGCTGAATCGCCATGCGTTCGGCCCGGTGCTGTTCTCCGTCCTTGCGCATCATCGAAGTCGCCTGAAAGGCGCGTTCGGCAGGCGTTGTTGTGTCCTCTGAGGTCCAAAGGTCAGACTTTTCCTTGGCCGCGCGTACATCTTCGGCGCGAGTCAGCAGCACACGACCAGTGGCCCTAAGTAGGGCAATGGGCGCATCTTGGCGCAAACGTTTGTAAACCGAGGTCGGATCACGATGCATATCCGCGATAGTTACATCCGATATGATCGGAAGAGAGGTCACTTGGCCGAAATCCCAAGGATGTCTCGGGCTTCATCGGGGCTGGCCAATTCGCCACCCAGATCACCAATGATGCGGCCCGCTTTTTCCACCAACTGCGCATTGCTTTCGCAATATTGCCCCTTGGCGATATGGGCGGTGTCCTCCATGCCGATGCGGATATGACCGCCGAGCAACCACGCCTGCGCCAGCATGGGAAAGGCGGTGCGGCCAATACCAAAGGCGGCCCATTCGGTGCCCTCGGGCAATTGGCTTACGAGGTAGGCCATGGTTTCAGGGTTCGCGACCGCACCAAAGCGCACGCCGAGAACCATCTGCACCATCAAGGGCGTCTTGAGCACGCCGCGCGCAACGAAGTCCTTGACCATATGCAGATCGCCGCTGTCGAAAATCTCGATTTCAGGCGTCACACCTGCCGCGTAGATTTTCTCGGCCATGATTTCGAGGTTGCGCGGCGCATTGATCACCGAAGCCTGCCCCGACCACATGGTGTTAAAGTCCAGCGTGCAGATGTCGGGCTTTAGCGCTTCGACATGGGCCACACGTTTTTCAGGCACGCAGAGGGTCGATCCGACGGCAGCAACCTGAGGGTTGTCATCGGATGGGATAAACCGCCCACCTTCACCGGTGGTGAGGTTCAATAGAACTTCCGTGTTTTCTGCGCGAATACGCTCGACCAACTCAGAATATAGGTCGAGCCGCATTGACCCCTTGGCGGTTTCCGGGTCACGCACATGCAGGTGCACAATGGCGGCACCAGCCTCGGCGGCATCAAGCGCCTGACGCGCGATCTGTTCGGGAGTGATCGGCAGGTTCGGGCTGATCTCCGGCGTCATCAGGTTACCGGTAATCGCCGCTGTCAGAATGGTTTTGCGCGCCATTGTTTATCCTCCCACCACGTCGGCCACGGCCTTTATGAGGGTGTCGAGGATCAAATCAATCTCGGCCTCGCTCGACGTGTAGGACGGTGCCAATAGAACGTGGTCGCCCTTGATCCCATCAATGCAACCCTGCGACGGATATGACATGACGCCCAGCGCCTTAGCAGCTTCGCCGATCCTAAGGGCGACCGCTTCGGCGGGATCAAACGGTACTTTTGTAGCCCGGTCCGCGACCATTTCGATGGTCCAAAACAACCCGCGACCGCGAATATCGCCAACATGGGGATGCTGCGCAAAGGCCTTGCGCAACCCGGCCTCTAACTGCTTGCCGCGCGCAACCACATTGCCCAACAGGTTTTCTTCTTCGATCACCTGCTGAACGGCCAAGGCACCCGCAGTCGCAATTGCATGTGACATATAAGTATGCCCATTCCAAAGCTTACCGCTGCCGGCTTTGATCACGTCAACAACCTTTTGTGCGGCCATAACAGCGGCGATCGGCTGATATCCAGCACCAAGCCCCTTGGCCATGGTCGTTAGGTCGGCGGCGATGCCTTCTTGCTCCAACGCAAAAGAGGTGCCGGTCCGGCCCATGCCACTCATCACCTCGTCGGCAATGAAAAGCACGCCATATTTATCACAAATTTCTCGGATACGTTTGAAATACCCCGTTGGCGCAGGCTGGGTACCCAAAGACGCCCCCACAACAGGCTCCGCAACAAAAGCCATCACGGTCTCTGCCCCCAGACGCTGAATTTCTTCCTCCAGCAGGTTTGCCGATCGCAGCGCAAAATCCGCCTCACTCTCTGTCTCATGCTTCAGACGGTAAGGGTAAGGCGCGTCGATGTGATTGACCTCGATCAAAAGAGGCGCAAAGGGGGCCCGCCGCCCCGCATGGCCACCGGTGGCCAACGCCCCGAGCGTGTTGCCATGATAACTTGGCTTACGCGCAATGATCTGACTGCGTTCTGGCTCACCCTTCTCAAGAAAGTACTGCCGGGCCAGCTTCAGCGCCGCTTCCATCGCCTCAGAGCCAGAACCAAGGTACATGACCCGCCCAGCGCCGGTCCCTTTGGGCGCGCGCGCCACAAGATGGGCGGCCAAATCCTCGGCAGGCTTATTTGTAAAGGAGCCCGTATGCGCAAAGGCGAGCGTATCAACCTGCGCCTTGATGGCCCCCCTGACCTTGGGATGATCATGACCAAGGCAAGACACCGCCGCCCCGCCGCAAGCATCAAGATACCGCTTACCAGCCGCATCAATAAGGAAATTTCCATCCCCAGCCACAACAATGGGCAGGTCAGAATTGAGGTCTCGATGAAAAATGCTGCTTTGGGCCATGGTTCTCTGATCTTACGTCTTGTATATAAACTCACGTTTTGTATATTAGACACAACTTCAAATCGCAAGGCTTTACTGACATGACGGGCGCATTAGACGGATTACTTGTTTTGGACATGACCCATGTTCTGGCTGGGCCGTTTTGCACCTACCAGTTAGCACTGCTTGGCGCGGACGTGATCAAGATCGAAGATCCGGCCAACCCCGATTGCGCCCGCGGGCGCGGGCCAGATGACTCGCTGAACGCTGAGGGCCTTGGGTTGAACTATCAGGTGCAGGGGGGCAACAAGCGCAGCCTTGCGCTTAACCTGCGCAGCGCAAAAGGGGTCGACCTGCTGAAATCGCTCGCGGCCAAAGCGGACATCGTGGTTGAGAATTTCACAACCGGCGCATTGGCCAACCTTGGGATCGGCCACGATGTTCTTGCCGAGATCAATCCCAAATTAATCCATTGCTCGATCACAGGATATGGCGACCGCGGACCACAGGCAGAGCACGGTGCCTATGATAATGTCATCCAAGCGACCAGCGGCACGATCAACCAATGTGGCGGGGTCAAGCCCGGCGTCTCCTTTGTTGATTATGCCACCGGATACGCTGCGGCCTTTGCCGTGACCGCCGCCCTGACACAACGCGCACAGACAGGACGCGGCACGCATATCTCGGTCTCTATGCTAGAGGTCGCGATGCAGATGATGGCCCCCGAAGCCGCCGCCGCCCAAAGCCCGGCAACCGCCAAACGTGGCAAAGAGCCGGGCATCGCGAGCTACGACACACAAGACGGCCAAATGATGTTGGGCGCATTCCACCCCGCGCAATATCGCAAGCTCGCCGCGCTTCTCGACGGACTGGGCCATCCGCTGCCCGCTTTGGCCAAAATCCACAGCTGGCCAGACGTTTGGGCTATCGACACGCCGACCAAGTCGGCCCTGCGAGACATTTTCATGACTGCGGATGCAGAGACATGGGTCGCACGTCTGCGCGCGGCCGAACTGCCAGCAGAGCGGATCAAGACATTGGCCGAAGCTGTTGCGCTCCCCCAACTGGCGGCGCGCGGCTATTTCCAACCCAACCCGGATGATCTGGGAACACCCCTTCCCACTACCGCCTTTCACATCGGCGGTCACGGGACCAAACTCCATCAATCGCCCCCAGCACTCGGCCAGCATTCCCGTGCTATCCTGACCGGGATGGGGCTAGACGAGCGCCAAATTGGCCAGCTTTTTGAAGCAGGGATTGTGACATGACCCATCTGACCGCAACCCTCTGGAGCGCCTTGCCAGATGACATGCATCATCGCGGCGAACCCTCGGCGTGGGCCAAGATGACCCGCCCTGGCCAGGCGATGCATTCCTTCCTAGAGGCCGCGTTCTTTGATGGAGATGGCAACCTTTGGCTGTCGGATGTGCCATACGGTCGGGTCTTTCGCGTGTCACCTTCGGGCGACTGGACCCAGATGCACAAAATTGATGGTGAACCCCACGCCATGCGCCTCGCCGCTGATGGGCGGCGCATTGCGGTGGACTACAAGCATGGCCTGATCGAGCTGACCAATGACACCTCCTTTGAGGTGCTTAGCACCGGTGAACCGACCCGCTTTCTTGGCCTGTCGGACATGGACTATGGTCCCGACGGTGCCCTTTGGTTCACCGATAGCGGCCGCACAAGCCTGAGCGATCCGCGCGGTCGAGTCTATCGCTGGCGCAAAGGCGATCTTCGCCTTGTGCTGGACTGTGTGCCCTATTCCAACGGCATTGCCGTGTCACCGGACAATGCCTGGGTCTACGTCGCCGCCACCCGCGCCAATCAGGTCTGGAAATTCTCGACCCGCCTGCCCGAAACCGGCGCGCCCATGGTCGGCACTTACCTCCAGTTTTCCGGTGGCCTAGGACCGGATGGGTTGGCCTGCAACAGCCATGGATGGCTTGCGGTGGCCCAAGCCCAAGCAGGTCGCGCCTATGTGTTTGACGCGATCGGCGACTTGATCGCCGACGTGCGCCTCCCGCGGGGGCAATGGACGACATCCGTCACCTTCGATCCGGCTGACCCCACCCGCCTTTTCATTGTTGACGCCCAATTCGGCTGCGTCTTCACCTGCCAAATCCCGACTCCAAGGACCTGATCCCATGCAAAAAGAAGACCTTCACGGCTATGTTCCCGCCATCGCGACGCCCTTTAACGAACGCGGCGAAATCATGGAGGACGCCTTTGTAGACCTCTTTGAATTTCTTCTGTCGCGCGGGGCCACCTGTATCTGCATCGCTGGCGACAACGGCGAAAGCTGGGCGCTGAACGCCGAGGAACGCGGCCGCCTTGTCCGCCTTGCCAAGGACACCGCCAAAGGCCGCGTGCCAGTGATGATGGGCATTTCCGCCCCTACCATTGATGCTTCGTTGGCCTATGTGCGCGCCGCTGAAGAAAACGGTGCTGACGTCTTGTTGTCCATGCCACAGACCTATGTCCTCAAGGCCTCCGAAGCCGAGCTGATGGCCCGTTTCGACAAAGTGTCGGCAGCCACCAAACTGCCGCTGGTTCTATATAACTCGCCCCGTCGTATGGGATTTTCCCTGACCATCGACCAGACCGAGCGCCTCTTGGAGAACCACAATGTGATCGGTATCAAGGAAAGCCAGCGCGACTTTTTCTATCACACACACTTGCTGCACCGCCTTGGCGACCGCCTGTCTGTGATGACCGGCCCATGCCACTACATCCTTCCCGCCTTTGCCCTTGGCGCCAAGGGCTTTATTGCGACGGGTCCGGAATTCACCGACTTGCTACCGTCTGAGATGGCTGCCGTCGGAAATGGTGCACCAGATGACACCTATCGCCACGCTCATCACCAACTGACAGTTCTCTATGAACTGCTGATGGGAACCGGCACTTGGCCTGCCTCCTTCAAGGCGGCTCTGAACCTGATTGGTCAACCGGCTGGCGTGCCGCGCGATCCGGTCATGCCCTTGGCAGAAGCCGACATCGACAAAATCAAGCGCACCTTTGACGAACTCGGTATCTCATACAAATGATCCGATTGGTTCCCAACCACGCGGCCCAAATCGAACGGACTGAAACGGTGACCTTCACCTTTGACGGCGCACCGGTTCAGGGCCACTTGGGCGAGTCGCTTGTTTCTGCCCTCACGCGGGCGGGGCATATGACCCTTCGCGAGGCACCCAACGACGGTGCCCCGCGCGGGGCGTTCTGCTGCATGGGGTTGTGCCAAGAATGCGCTGTCGTCGTTCAAGGCCAAATTGTTGAAGCCTGCCGCACGGACGTGTCGGCAGACCTAGTGGTTGAGAGGGCCTGATGTCTGATTTTTTCGACATAGCCGTTGTTGGTGCTGGTCCGGCCGGGGGCAACGCGGCCTTGGCCGCCGCCCAAAGCGGTGCGCGGGTTGTGATGCTTGATGAAGCACCTGCCCCCGGTGGACAGGTCTGGCGTGGGAAATCCGCCAGCATCCTGTTGGCCCCCGTGACGCCAGAAACCACTGCAGGGAATGCTCTGCGCACCGCCATTTCCAAAAGTCCAGCCACCCATCTGGCCGACACCCGTGTCTGGGACATCCGCCGCGATGGGGATCATTGGACCCTGCAAATTTTGCGCCATGGCGCGACCGAGCAAATCACATGTCGATCGTTGATCCTTGCGACGGGGGCGCGTGAATATGTGCAACCCATCCCCGGCTGGACGACGCCTGGCGTGATAGGTTTGGCTGGGGCGACTTCGCTTTTCAAACAAACGCTGTCACTGCCCGGCAAGCGCACAGTTGTGAGCGGGACTGGCCCGTTGGTGTTCTTTGTTGCCAGCGAAATTCGTCGTTTGGGCGGCGAGGTGGCCGCCGTGGTCACGCCAAATGCTCGCACCGATTGGGCCCGCGCCACGCCGTCGATGATTGGGCAACCCAAACTGTTGGCCCGCGGCGCAGTGTGGATTGCCGACTTGATGCTGGCGCGTGTCCCGATCTTGTGGGGTCATGCGGTGTCCGAGGTTGCAGGCAAAGATCATATTACGAGCCTCAAAACCGTCAATCTGAAACGCACCACGGCAGGGCCGGAATTTGCCGCTGATAGCCTGTGCCTTGGCAATGGGTTGATCCCCCAGATCGAGGCCGCGCAGATGCTTGGCGTTTCAATCCGCCATGATCCGTCTTTGGGTGGTTGGGTGCCCGTTGCAGCCGCCGACGGGGCGACCAATGTCAACGGCCTGTTCTTATGTGGTGACGGCTGCGGCATTCGCGGCGCAGCAGCTGCGGCCCTTCAGGGGGTTTTGGCAGGTACTCGGGGGGCCCGTGATCTTGGGTTCTCTGCGCCCTCTCCGTCCCTGCGCCCTTGGCGCCGGGCCGAACGCTTTGGCCGTGCGATGACCGCGCTTAGCATTCCGCGTTCCGACGTGCAGGCCCTAACCACGCGAGACACAATTCTGTGCCGTTGCGAAAGCCTAAGCCGCGCCGACATCAGTGCCGAAATTTCGACCGGTGCAAATAGCACCAATGCCGTGAAATCCGGCCAGCGCGCAGGCATGGGCCCCTGTGGCGGCAAATATTGCCAAACGGTGATTGCTGCCTTGATCGCGGCCCAAGCGGGTAAATCAACATCAGACGTCCCACCACCAACACCGCGCCCGCCCCTGCGCCCCGTGCCCTTGGGACAAGCCGCAGGCGATTTTGACTACGATGATCTACCTATCCCGAAACCGGCACCGCTATGACAAATGACACCGCATACGACATCGCCATCATCGGCGGTGGCATCATGGGATGCGCCACCGCTCTACGAGTCGCTGAGGGCGGCATGTCCACAATTGTCCTTGATCAGGGCGATCTTGGCCAAGGGGCGTCCGGCGTCAACGCAGGCACGCTTAGCCTGCAAATCAAGCGCGTGAAACTGATGCCTTATGCGCTTAAGGGCCACCATTGTTGGGAAGAGATGGGCGATGCTGTCGGCTTTGCGAAAACCGGTGGCTATACGCTCGCCTTCAATTCCCGCGAAGCCGAAATGTTGCACGAGCGCCAAACCCTTAAAGCCAATGCTGGTGCTCCGATTGAATTTGTCTCAAACAATCGCTTGCGGGCGGCTGAACCGAACCTGACCCAAAAGGTCGAGGCGGCAAGTTTCTGTCCTGAGGATGGCTATGCCAACTCCTCGCTCACCGGGCAGTATTACCGCGGCAAATTACGTGACGCGGGTATCCCCTATCGCGAAGGCTGTGCCGTGATGGACATTGATCGGGGCGACGGGTTCACTCTAACCACGCCGCAGGGCCCGATCCGCGCAAACCGTATCCTTCTGGCGGCCGGCGCGTGGCTAAAACCCTTGGCCGCCCTGTTAGATGTAGCTCTGCCGGTGAACGCGCGGGTCAACACCGTGTCGGTTACCGAACGTCTCCAGCCACTGATGAGCAGTGTGATCGGTCATGCCACGGGTCTTTTGACCATGAAGCAAAAGGCCAACGGCACCGTTTTGATCGGTGGCGGCTGGCAAGGGCTTGGCACCCCACAAGACGGGCGCGGCACCGTCGATACCGGGTCGGTTAAACCCAATCTTGCATTGGCTCAATACGCCGTTCCGGCCTTGGCCAAGGCACGCGTTTTGCGCAGTTGGACAGGGTTCGAGGCCAACGTGCCAGACTTTTACCCGCTTGCGGGCCCCCTGCCTGGCGTGCCTGACGCCTATGTTCTGGGCTGCGTGCGCGGCGGCTACACCATCGGCCCTTATATCAGCCAGCTGATGGGCGATTCCATTCTTGGGCGAGAGCCCGAAATGCCTTTGTTTGATCCGGGGCGCGACTTTGAAAAGGACACGATATGACACATGACCCAGCCCGACTAGACGGCAAACTTGCCGTTATCACAGGCGGTGGCAGCGGTATTGGCGAGGCAACCGCCCACGTTTTCGCAAACGCTGGGGCGACCGTTGTCGTCGCCGGACGTCGGCTTGAACCGCTGCAAAAGGTGGCCAAGGCCGTGGGCGGGCACGCGATTGCCTGCGATGTATCCGATCAGGCCGATGTGCAAAAGCTCTTCGCCCAAGCCAAAGACATCACCGGCAGCGTTGATGTTCTTCTTAATAACGCCGGTGGCCCCGGCCCCATCGCGCCGGTCGCTGACGTCGACATGGGCGACTGGGTAACCTGCATGAACATCAACCTTGTCGGGGCAATGTATTGCCTTCAAGAAGCGGCCAAGATCATGACCGCCCAAGGGTCCGGATCCATCATCAACATGTCGTCGCTGATGGGCATCCAAGGCTACCCGATGCGATCCGCCTATGTAGCGTCGAAATTCGCGTTGATCGGGATCACCGAAACCATGGCCCGAGAGTTGGGCCCAGTTGGTGTGCGCGTCAATGCTCTGATGCCCGGTGCCGTGTCGGGGGAAAACATGGACCGCATCCTAGCCCGCCGCGCCGAGGCCGAAGGCCGCCCCGCCGCCGAAATCGAGAAAGAAAACTACACCGATGTCGCCGCTCTCAAGCGCTGGGTCGGCCCCGAAGAAGTCGGCCGCGCCGCGCTCTACTACGCGAGCGATCTGAGCTCTGCGATCACCGGTGACAAAATGAAAGTGGATTGCGGACGCTTCTAGTCACGCGTCCCCCGCCTCTAAAGGAGAGAAACGATGAATGTTGAGACCCTAACCCTTCCCCTGCCCCATGATTGGTTCGCAGCAGAAACGGCCTTGCCAAAGAACCGTTTTCGCATGTCGCAATTGATGGCTGCCGGCGGGGCGATGCAGGGGCTTGCGGCCCGCGTGTCTCAGCCTATCGAGGCGGTGGACCTTGATCCAACCGAAAGCACCCTTGATGGGGCACAACGGTCTTTCGACAGTTATTTTTTGGTGAAACGCGCGGCGGGTGACCCTGTCGCTATGCTCCGATCGGCCATGGCGCAGGCCCTGCCAGTTTGCGTGGCCGACATCGAAGGCGGATCTGAGCTGAACGAAGACCAGTTGAAAATCCTAGCACTCGGCCTCCACCGTTTGGCCGATTGGGCGTTGTTCCCCAGCGACATGCCCCAACACACCGCTCCGTCTGTGCCTGTGGATGCGTTGTTCCGCTGGAAACAGCAGCACCAGCTCTTCTTCCTGATCATTCACGGCATGCTTTATCTTTTGCACGTATTGGAAGAGGCGCTAGACCGCGAACATGCCCCTGTGACGCAATCCATCCTCAGCGATTTCGCCGACCTTATGGAGGCGTCCGCCGTGGCCTTCCATCTGGCTGCCGATTTCTCGACCGAAGATTACGAAACACGTATCCGCCCTGACATGACGGCCCATGATCCACATTTCTCGGGGTTGTTTTACGCCGATCACAAAGAGTTGGTGACCAGCCTGCGGGTTCTCAAACGCGTGCCCAAGGACTTTGAAGAAGAACTGGATCGCATCAGCGAAGTCATCTCAGAAACCTATGACGTGCACGCCCGTGTGTGTCTGCGCTTTGTCGGCGAAACTTCTAGCCTTGCGTCCAAAGATGACACCCGCGTCGCCGCCGAAAGCATCCGGGGCAAATACGTCAAACGCACAAAGGTCATCGCCGGGCTCGCAAACCCGCGTGGCTAAAAATTGAACTTCGGCAGCCCTGTCCGTTGAGCGGACTTTGCTGCCCTTGGCTGCAGCTGCGCGAAAGTCCGGTATTGGGTTCAAGGGAGCCTTCCAGATACTCACCGCAAGTTGGGCGTGTTGATGATATGCATCTGGTTCGTTCATCGGCTTGAGAGGGCCACGCGGCACTCCGCCGTGTCCGAGATCAATCCCCTCCTCTAATGTTTCACCCAAGCGCCCATCGAATTCGACTGCAAACGGTGAAACCTCCTCACGGGGCGTTCCAGTACAATCCGATAGGATGGGCACCACTACCTTCCGTAGGCCTTTATGGCCTCTCCGCTTGCTATGGTGAGAATAAGCGCGCCGTTATTGTCTATTGTGTATCGCTCGACCGTTCCAAGAGCTTTCAGGAGGTTCTGCTCCTGCTCCATCAAAGCTTCGGGGCACACCATCTTGGTGACACCTGCTGATGTTAATGTGAGCGACATGCCATCTGCCGAGTACTGGCCGATCAGATTGTTGCAGCTGGTATTCCCCGCGAGTCGCCCTCCTGGCAGAAAGATCAGGCTGGCGGGGCTGTTGTCCACGACGCCACGGCCGGCAATGTCTTCGATGATCCACTCAGCTTCAACCAACCTCGTCAGCTAATCCTCTGCCATCAAATGATCCGCCACGGCCTGATAGGCTGGTAGAGAGGTGGGATCGATGAACCCGTTCTGCGCCTGGGGGAAGGACGAGAGCCGCACCAGCACCATCCGCGCCGTCGGATCGACATAGATCGTCTGGCCATGGACGCCACGCGCGGCAAAGGCCCCGTTGTCGTTGTGGAAGACCCACCACTGGCTAGTATAGCTGCCGCCCGGAATTGTGGGGAAGCCCGCGAACTTGGACGGGTCCCCCCCGGCGCTGATCTTGTCGACCACAGCGGAAGGGAACAGCCGCTCGCCGTTGATGGTGCCGCCGTTCAACATCAGGAGCCCGAGACGCCCTAGATCGCGCAACCCCGCGCTGATCCCTCCGCCTGCAAACGGCACACCTTTCCCATCGACGGTCTGATAGGCGACTTGTTCGGCCCCCATGCGACGCCAGAGTCTCTCCGAGGCCAGATCGGTGACCGACTTGCCGGTCACGCGGCTGATCATCCAGCCCAACATGTCGGAATTGATTGTCTTGTAGTGGAACTGGGCACCATGTTCGCCCTCGGGTTGCACCTGCTGGAGATATTCCCAGTACCCGTCGGGCCCCGCGTACCCCTCGGCTTTCGGCAGCGGGCTGGCCGCGGCGGAATAAAGCCAGATATCGGCATTCGGGTTCGAGTAGTCCTCGGAATACTGAACGCCAGTGGTCATATCCATGACTTCGCGGACCGTCGCACTGCCAAAGGCGCTGTCGCCGATCTCGGGGATCACATCTCGGACCAGAAGCGTGTCGTCAAGAACTCCTTCCTCGATCAGGATTTCGCCCAGAAGCCCGGTGACCGACTTGGTCATCGACATGATGGCGTGTTTGCCGTCATCCTCAAGGCACCCAAAATAGCGTTCGTAGACCACCTGTCCTTCATGAAGGACAAGCATTCCATCGGTGTAGTTGGCATAGAGCGACTCTTCCCAGGTCATCTCTTCTTCGCCATCCATCGGCATGAAGGTCAGAGCGTCAATCTCTTGCCGCATGTCGGCGAATTCGGCAGGCGGCAGATAGTCCAGCGGCACCGGCGCGCCAATACCGCGGCTGATCTCCTTAGTGGGCAGGAACTCTCTGAGATGGCAGACCGACCAGCGCAGCCTGGGAAAGCTGAAATACACCGAATCTGGCTGCGTGATGATTTTGTCGGGAGGCGGTGGAAAGCCCTGCATCCAGCCTATGACATTGGGATCGGAGTCCTGAGCCGAAAGCGGAGCGGGTTGCGCGATTGCGCCAGATGATGCGCCAAGAGCCATAGAAATCCACGTAGTCAGCGCGATAAGATTAGAAGTTGACGACGACATTGACAAATCCTCCGGTCCATGGGTCTGCGTCCCCGCCGACAACGTTGTCGATCCCCTTGCCGGGAAACGAGACCGAGACACCGGCCGTCAGGAATGTATTGCGGTTGATGATGCGGCTGTATTCAAGGAAAAGGTCATCCGCGAGATGCGCATCTGTAACGCCTGAGACCACATTCCCATTGATGTCTACGCGGGTCGCCTGCCCGAATTGGACAGGGCTGTTTAACTCGTTTGCCCGGATATGAGAGTATCTAAGGGTCAAGGTGTCCCGTTTGGTCGGTTGCACGCGAAGCGCCAACGACAACGCATTCACGTTCGAATTGATGAAGGTCGATGCGGATTTCGACCCTGTCGCCCAGGCGCTTGGGCTACCTTGATAATAGAGCGGATCAAATCGTTCGAGTTTCGCCGTGTTGGGATCGTCACCCGAGAAGGTTTGGAATCCCACCGTGAGGTACGGCGACCACGCCACATTTGCGAAGCTGTATCCGGCGACTACGCGACCAGCCCAGGCCTCCAGGTTGATCCGGTCGTTCCACTGATAGGCAACCTCGCCTGTGAAGTCCCAGTTCTCTAAAGCACCGGCGAACGGGTTTGTTTTGAAGTAGAGACCAAGTGTATTGGTGCCCTCCCGAGCCCCGGGGGTCACGGTTGGCGCACCAACCCCGCCGGGCGCAGCCTGCGGATAGGGCGAGTCTGAATTGAGCACATTCACGAAAGTCGCGCCAAGATATCCGCCAGCCGGATCGTCAAACCGGATATCGAGACCTGCAAGCTCGTTGTTTCCGTCCGTCGAAGGCAGCTCGTTCGGGTCAAGGTAGAAGGCCGTTCCGGTGACATCCCCGAAGGACAAGCGTCCGATGGCGGCCATCTCCCAGGCCTTGCGCGGGCCCAACTTCAGCGCGCCGCGCTCAAAGCCGCTTGTCGCACCATTCGCGATCAGCATCCCCGTGCCAAGCGTCAACTCACGTGGCCCAAGTGAGAGGTCATAAGATAAGCCCCCACCAAGATCGCCGCGGATCGCGAGATAGGCTTCTTCGAGCGTTGTGGTTCCGGTATCGCCGGTGTCGAAAGCGTCTGTTCCCCAGGTGTAGGAGGAGACCGCAGAGAGCTTGCCGTAAAACACTGCTCCGCTATCGAGCTGCTGCTCAAAGCTGAGACCGGGCTTGATATAGACTTCCAACCAAGCTGTGTCGGGGTCAAAACCACTGGTGGGCGCCGTCGTTGCGGCGAGGTCCCAAAAAAGATTGTCCTCAACGACAGCGTTCAACCCAAACTGGAGATGCCCGCGCACCTTTAAACCGTTCGCTTCATAAAACAGCATGAGATCGCGCCCTTGCGCGTGCGAGGCACTCGTTAGAGCACCGACCCAGATCGCACATCCAAGGATCCATTTGAGACCGCCGTGTGCCTGACGGTGGGCATTCCCTGCAATAATTCGCATCACGACCGCCCCAAGAAAACTCTAAAAAATATTGTCCCAAAGAATTACGTGGGACAATCGAATCGAGACAAGTTCAAACATATCACGAAAGCACTTTGGATGCCCAAACGTTCCACCCAAGATGAGCAATGTCCCGCAGAAACCCGTCCTCAAAATGAGCAAATCCAACGCTCAGAAATTTCCGACGTTGGAATGTCGGAAGTCAACAGCCTTGCTGCCATTCGTTCTTCTTGCAGCATCCGTTCTTCTGGGCTCGTTGCAGTCATCGGATGCAACGCAGCATCTTGGCTCTGAGACACTTTGGCATCCGTCACTCACGGCCCAATGCAGACTTTGATTGTGCAAGTTCGATGCTGCGTCGGCAGCCCGCAAAGCCGACATTCGCCGCGAACGCAAGATCAGGGTTCAAGCTAACTCACAGTTCGCGGACGGAGCCGACCTTGGGTATGCCGAGATCAAGCTGACTTGGGCAACCTGAGTGGTTGAACAAATCCTTCAATATGATCTGGGCGAGAATAGTGCTCCGCAAGGTACGAAAGCACTCGCCAATTTAGATCGACTGCCCAACGTGTCTTGGCATTTGTGAACACACGATCCTCGTCTCGGTGAACGTTCGGAATGTTCACGTCCAACTGAATGTGGATTTTGTTTCGATATTTTCGGAGCTTGTGCAGGTCGTCATAAACGTCCGCACCCATTCCATCTAAGATTTGATATTTTCGCAAATTGTCGATCACCACGGCAAATTTGTCGATTTGCTTATCTTCGATCTCTTGCCGATCTGCTTCCACCACGTTCGGGACGCCTTCATGATTATAGTTTTGAGCCCGGTAAAAGATTTGAATGGCGGCGACCTCAATCAAAGAGGCCGCTTGAAGAAGAATCGGCTTGTTGAACTTGCCGTTTTCGTTCGCTTCCACCAAATTACTCAGAAGTTCAGAGTTGTAACCGGCGTTGTCGCCTGCTTTGAAATCCCCGAAGATGTTGCATTCCAGCTCCTCAAAATCAAAAAGCATCAATCAATCCATTCTTAAAGAGGCCAAGCATTCCGAATTGAGCAACTGCTATAAGCTAGCGCTAGAACATCTTGCACCAAAATACACTCTGGTCTCGTTGTTGTCATTAGATCGTCCGCAGCAACCTCACCTGCCAAGTCTCACGGCACTAGCAAGGCCCGGCCCATTGCGGCCATTGGTTCGAGTGGATCCTGCTGCAGCGCAGCTTCACAATAGCAGACGTTGGCTTGCGCTTCAGTTGGCGACACGCAATGCTGTTTCCATGATCAAAGATAGATACGATAAAATTCTGTTTTCTGAAGGCTCTGTAGCAGTGTTCGATATCGCGCTGAACTATGATTCAGAGCTTTTTGAGGACACAGTTGGTTGGAAGTTGCGAGATTTTGACCGGGAAAAATATTCAACGGCATATGAAGTTGATTTCGGAGCTGGTGCGGATTGGCCAATGGTCGCCTATGAGGTCCTAGGGTTGCTTCCATACTCAGCAGTGACAGCCATATTCTTTATGGGCGATAGGATAGAGAAATCGGTCTTGTCTTGGACAACGGATGGCATCGACGCTTCTTGCTTGCATTCCCCAAAAGGGCTTCACTGATGCAAACGGCGCGGCATTACTAGCTCTGGAAAAACTCTTTGAGCAGTCCAGCGGTAGCTCGGCACGGCTGATCGCATACACTTGGATAGATGAAGAGGCCATGTTCTTTGATGAACCTGACAAGGCCGCAGCTGCTTTTGCGGTTATCAAACAAATGGAAGAAATCCAGCCACGAGACCAACAGTTCGGCGTTGGTTTGCGCTCAACCCCGACCTTTCTTTTCAAATTTGAAGCCGATGATGGTATATTCTTGGCGGTTGTTACACTGAGTGAAGTGCAGATTCTGAAGCTTTAACAAAGCAAGAAACTGAATGTCTCAGGCACTAGACGGCCCAGAGCAGGCATCCGGTTAGGCTCCTATCGTTGCGGTGCGGCTTACCCAAAGCTGACATTGCACTATCTGACTTGTTTCGTACTTGTTAGAGCTGATATCCTGGCTCAATAAGGAGCTCCAAATTGACAGCGCCAGTTAGTAACCCACAAATCGATTTTGCAAAACGCCATATCAAGACTGGACTATCACGTTTGATGCATATTCAGCATTGATACGGTTGGATGGTCTGGTCGAAGAGGCCAAAACTCTAGATCAAGAACTTGCCCCGTATTTAGAGAAAAAATGGTATCCAGCCTTTTTCGAATTTTCCTCGTATTATCAAGTTGGTTTTGTGACATGTTTGGAATGGCATGCAAAATCCAGACTCTTTGACCTCTTGGACTATTTTCCAAACTTGATTGGGCCTGAAGACATCAAACAGTCCCTAACAAACCCTAAGTTATTAGGTATGGCATCTGAACGGCTAACAATCCCTCATTTGATTGCCAGGTCGAGCAGAATTTCCACACTGCAAAAATACATAACGGTGTTTGAACGCGTATTAGATGCAATCGGTTGTAAACAGAAATTAGCTAATGTTCTCAATGCAGAACGAGGCGAAGAGGGCAGCAATGCAAAAGTGCTAGGTGAACTGTACAGTGCCCGAAACTCTCTTGTTCATGAGATTTCAATTAACGACATTGGTCACCCCAACATCAGAGATTTTAAGAACCTAAATGAAGTAGTCCAGATAGGTGAAATTGTTCGAGATGTCATTCAATCAATTGAGACAGAGATATCGAAGCACGCACCGTTTGATTTTCCAAACCTTCTGAATCCAGATCACGACAGCGTTACGAAAATTGAGGTGCTTGCACGAAAGATCAGAGAAGCAGAAGAGCAGATTCGAAAATCCTTACTAGAAGATGGTGACGACGGCGCATGCAGTGTGCAGGATTGGGATAGCCTACTCCAAAAGTCACACGAATATATCGAGTATGAAACCGAATTTATCGAAAAACTTGGCTTACCTGGTCGGCAATACTACGATGCTCGAGATACCATTCTCGAGACGTTACTTGAGCGCCGTTTTGACTATCTGAAACTTTTCAAGCAAGAAACCGTTGGTGATGATGATGAATTGCACCCAGAGTAGGTCTGTCAGTTTGAGGTGCCCCTAGTTTCCTAGACACCTGCCTTTTCTAGTTTGTGCTCTCTTTCTTCGATGTCAACAGGCGACAACATGCCATTGATTGAAGTCACAAACGCTTAACTCGCACCGGCTGACCTTCAATCCATCCAATCTTCAATAGCGCTTTTGAATTGAGCAACTCGGCGGTGCATCAAGTCCTCTTTCGCCGATGCCCAAAGCATGGGATACATTGACCCGCCTTTAACCTGTGAAGCGATCATCGTAGCCTCGAGATCTGCAAATTCCATCCATTTTGCGTGGGATTCTTTTAACAAATCTGTGTTCACTCCTGAAAGTCCAGCAACCAGATCAAGGGTCATTTTCAGGTCGTTTGAAGCATCATCAAGCTTGCTACTAGCATCAATATTCATTGCTATCTGGGTTCGCGGCACAGAACCATGCAGCTCTGCAACTACGACCCAATCGCAGGCATCAATGAAATTTCTGGCTGCTTCGCAAAACACTGTTGCATCCGTTTTTTGAATTGCTGGGCAATCTGGAAGTTCATGCGTCAAGACATGTCTGGCTTCAAACATTCGCGCTAAAGCTCCAATTGTCTGATCATAATCCCTTAGAATTGGATCCAAGGGCCAACTTTCAGTTTCTTCGGACCAACGTGGGTGTGAAGTCCGCAACTTATGACCAAAATCGACGATTAGAGTTGAGAAAGCAGACATCACCGCGTCGATGCCATTAATTGAAACAGTATGAGCAACGAAATCACCGATCGAGAGCTTTTGACCTGACAAGTGTGCAGCGAAAACCAAGTCCAATTTTGCATTCTTGGCTAATTTACCTGCAGATTCCAGATATGTGCCTCCTGTATCGATTAGTTCCCGAACGATTTCACGAGTATAAACCTCGACACAGGTTGTAATCCGCATCGGTATGAACTCTGCTAAGTATGGTTCCGGTGATGCATTCCAGGCTCGTTCCAGATCAGTTATTCGCGTTTGAATTTCAAAGGCAATACCTGATTGCAGACCGCGTCTTTGCTTCCACTCAAGAATTTGGCTAGGGGTTGGCTGTCGCAACGACTTTCCTTTCAATAGGCATCAAAACGCTTGATGCCACTCAAACCGCATTATCGCCTTTGAACAAGTCGAACTCGCGGGTGTGGCAGAAACAAACTTCCGCTTTATGTTGGTTATGTCGATATATTCGCGAACGCAGCGAAAGTCTGGTTTCCGCCCTTATTGAATGACT
>NZ_JBZXVN010000072.1:0-24392 GCF_058892305.1 Pelagimonas sp. | reverse complement strand
GAAACTGCCGAGCTGGTCAAAGACTGGACCGATGATCAAATCTGGGCGCTGCGCCGTGGCGGTCACGAGCCGAAGAAGGTTTACAATGCCTTCAAACGCGCGAGCGAAGCCAAGGATCAGCCGACCGTCATCCTTGCCAAAACCGTCAAAGGTTACGGCATGGGCACCGCCGGTGAGGGGCAGAACAGCACCCACCAGCAAAAGAAAATGGCCGAAGATCAGCTTAAGGCCATGCGCGACCGTTTCAACATTCCGGTCAGCGACGAAGATTTGAAAGGCAAAGTGCCGTTTGTCACGTTGAACAACGCGCAAAAGGCCTATCTTGCAGATCGTCGCAAGGATTTGGGCGGGGAATTCCCCAAACGCTTTACCGGCGCACCTGCGCTTGAAATCCCTGAGTTGGATAAGTTCAAAGCCCAGTTGGAAAGCACAGGTGATCGCGAAATTTCGACCACCATGGCCTTTGTGCGTATCTTGACGACGCTGTTGCGTGACAAGAAAGTCGGCAAAAACATCGTGCCGATTGTGCCTGACGAAAGCCGTACCTTTGGCATGGAAGGGTTGTTCCGCTCGGTCGGGATTTATAACCCCAAGGGGCAGCAATACACCCCCGAAGACCGTGACCAGATGATGTTCTACAAGGAATCTGAAACTGGTCAGGTTCTTCAGGAAGGCATCAACGAAGCCGGGGCTATGGCCGATTGGATTGCGGCGGCGACGTCCTATTCCAACCACGGCGTGCCGATGATCCCGTTCTTCATCTACTATTCGATGTTCGGCTTCCAACGGATCGGCGATCTGGCTTGGGCGGCGGGCGATAGCCGCGCGCGTGGCTTTATGCTTGGTGGGACCGCTGGTCGGACAACATTGAACGGCGAAGGCTTGCAGCACGAAGATGGGCATTCCCACATCCTTGCGGGCACCGTTCCAAACTGCATCAGCTATGACCCAACCTTTAGCTATGAGGTTGCGGTGATCGTTCAGCATGGCATGAAACGGATGTATCAGGATCAAGAAGACGTGTTTTTCTATCTGACCCTGATGAACGAGAACTACAGCCATCCTGAAATGCCGATGGGGGCCGAAGAGGGCATCATCAAAGGCCTTTATC
This sequence comes from Pelagimonas sp., assembly GCF_058892305.1. Taxonomy (NCBI): domain Bacteria; kingdom Pseudomonadati; phylum Pseudomonadota; class Alphaproteobacteria; order Rhodobacterales; family Roseobacteraceae; genus Pelagimonas; species Pelagimonas sp. The sequence goes on along the minus strand of NZ_JBZXVN010000072.1, from coordinate 23,281 downwards.
GCATGTCCAAAACCGCCAAACCGGCGAAAAAGCATGTGAACCTGATGGGCTCGGGCACGATCCTTGTTCAGGCGATCAAAGCGGCCGAGATGCTCAAGGAAGACTTTGGCGTGACCTCGGATATTTGGTCGGCGACCTCGCTGAACGAATTGGCGCGTGATTGCCAAGATGTGGCCCGCCACAACCGTCTGAACCCGCTGGCAGAGCCGAAAACGTCCTTTGTGGCGCAGCAGTTCGCCAATGCCAAAGGGCCGATCATCGCCGCCACCGACTATATGAAGAACTACGCCGAGCAAATCCGTTCCTGTGTGCCGGGTCGCTACACGGTTTTGGGCACCGACGGTTTTGGCCGCTCAGACAGCCGCGTGAACCTGCGCCGGTTCTTTGAGGTGGATGCAAACCACATCGCAGCGGCGGCTATGGTCGATCTCTTCCGCGATGGCGTGGTGAGCGAGAAAGACCTGAAAGCAGCTTTGGCAAAATACGACATTGACGGCGCAAAGCCGAACCCGCGTCTTGTGTGATTGCGGATAGGAGGAATAAACTATGACTATTGAAGTAAAAGTTCCCGATATCGGTGATTTCGACGCGGTTCCCGTTGTGGCCGTATTGGTCAGCGTCGGTGATACCATCGCCGAAGAAGACCCGATTATTGAACTCGAATCCGACAAGGCAACTATGGAAGTGCCATCGCCTGCCGCCGGTGTTGTCAAAGAGATCAAGGTTGCCGAAGGTGACGAGGTTGGCGAAGGCGCTTTGGTGTTGATCCTTGAAGGGTCGGGTGCCGCTGCGGCCCCTGCGGAGGCCCCCAAGGCTGCTCCTGCCGCACCGGCTGCTTCCGCGCCCGCCCCGGTTGCCGCTGCGCCGGTGACGGATGCGGGGTTCTCCAAGGTGCATGCGTCACCATCGGTTCGGGCCTTTGCCCGCCGGGTTGAGGTTGACCTTAACAAGGTCAACGGATCGGGCCGCAAGGGTCGTATCCTGCGCGAAGACATCGAAAAAGCGTTGAAATCCAGCGTGTCGCCAGTGGCCTCCGCCGCTGCGCAAGGCGGAATGGGCATCCCACCAATCCCGGTTGTCGATTTCTCCAAATTCGGTCCAACCGAAGATGTGGAAATGCCGCGGATCAAAAAGATCTCTGGCCCGGCTCTGCACCGCAGCTGGCTCAACATTCCGCATGTCACCCATAATGACGAAGCGGACATCACCGACCTTGATAAATACCGCAAGGAAATGGACACGCACGCCAAAGAGAACGGCTATCGCGTGACCCTGCTGTCCTTTGTGGTTAAGGCCTCGGTCTCGGCGCTCAAGGAACATTGGGAATTCAACAGTTCGATCCACCCGGATGGTGACAAGCTGATCAAAAAGGATTTCTACAACATCGGATTTGCGGCGGACACGCCAAACGGTTTGATGGTTCCGGTGATCAAAGATGCGGATCGCAAAGGTCTTGTTGAGATTTCACAAGAGCTGATGAGCCTGTCCAAAGCGGCGCGTGAGGGCAACCTCAAGTCCAAGGACATGCAGGGCGCGACCTTCACGATCTCATCGTTGGGCGGCATTGGCGGCACCTCCTTCACCCCAATTGTGAACGCACCCGAGGTCGCAATCCTTGGTCTGACCCGCTCCAAAATGGCACCGGTTTGGAATGGCGAAGAGTTCATCCCACGCCTGATGCAGCCACTTTCGCTGTCTTATGACCACCGTGCCGTCGATGGTGCCTTGGCCGCGCGCTTCTGCGTGACGCTCAAGACGCTGCTTGGCGATATGCGCAAGTTGATGTGGTAAGGGGAATGACCATGGACGTTACAGTACCCGATATTGGTGATTTCGATGCGGTTCCCGTGGTGGCGATCTTGGTTTCGGTGGGTGACACCGTCGCCGAGGAAGACCCGCTGATCGAGCTGGAATCCGACAAAGCCACAATGGAAGTGCCATCCCCCGCCGCGGGTGTGGTCAAGGAGATCAAGGTTGCCGAAGGGGACAATGTCTCCGAAGGGTCTTTGATCTTGGTTCTTGAAGGCGCAGGTGCTGCCGAAGCCCCCAAAGCCGACGCCGTGCCAGCCCCAGCCGCCGCACCCACAAGCGTTGCCGCGACAGGCACAGCTACCGGTGCCGGTGATGTGCATGCCGAGGTTGTCGTTCTCGGCTCTGGCCCAGGCGGTTACACGGCGGCGTTCCGTGCGGCGGACCTTGGTAAAAAGGTTGTGCTGATCGAGAAGGATGACCGTCTTGGCGGCGTCTGTCTCAACGTGGGCTGCATCCCCTCCAAGGCGTTGTTGCATGTGGCCAAGGTGATCACCGAGGCCGAAGAAATGTCGTCGCACGGCGTGAGTTTTGGTAAACCTGAGGTGAACTTGGACGAGCTACGCGCGTTCAAAGACAGCGTTGTTGGCAAGTTGACCGGCGGGTTGGACGGGTTGGCCAAAGGCCGCAAGGTTCAGACCGTGCGTGGCTTCGGGACGTTCACCGGCCCGAACATGATTTCGGTCACGGGGGCCAATGGCACAACAACCGTATCCTTTGATCAATGTATCATTGCGGCCGGTTCCGAACCCGTCGCCTTGCCGTTTATCCCCGAAGACGACCGGGTGATCGACAGCACCGGCGCCTTGGAACTCAAGGACGTTCCAGAGCGGATGCTTGTTTTGGGTGGTGGTATCATTGGCCTAGAAATGGCCTGTGTGTACGATGCTTTGGGCGCGAAAATCACCGTGGTTGAGCTGATGGATCAGATCATTCCCGGCGCGGACAAAGACATTGTCAAACCGCTGATGACGCGCATCAAAGGCCGCTATGAAAACATCTTCCTCAAGACCAAAGTTGTCGCCGTTGAGGCGCTCGACGCTGGTATGAAGGTCACCTTTGAGGATGACAAAGGCGAGCAGTTTTCCGACACCTTTGACAAGGTTCTGGTTGCCGTGGGCCGCAAGCCCAATGGCAAACTGATCGCTGCCGATCAGGCGGGTGTGGCGGTGGACGATCGCGGCTTTATCGCCGTCGATAGCCAACAGCGCACCGGCCAGCCGCATATCTTTGCGATTGGGGATGTGGTCGGTCAGCCGATGCTGGCGCACAAAGCGGTTCACGAAGGCAAAGTTGCTGCCGAAGTCTGTGCCGGTCACAAGCGTCATTTTGATGCCAAACTGATCCCATCGGTCGCCTATACCGACCCTGAGGTCGCGTGGTGTGGTGTCACAGAGACCGAGGCCAAGGCCAAGGGGATTGCTTACGAAAAAGGCGTGTTCCCATGGGCCGCGTCGGGCAAATCCCTGTCCAATGGCCGTAGCGAAGGCATGACCAAGCTGCTGTTTGATCCAAGCGATGATCGCATCATCGGGGCCTGCATCGTGGGCACCAATGCCGGTGATCTGATCTCGGAAACGGCGCTGGCGATTGAAATGGGCGCGGATGCGGTTGACCTTGGTCACACCATCCATCCGCACCCAACCCTTTCGGAAACGGTGAACTTTGCCGCCGAAATGTTCGAAGGCACCATCACCGACCTGATGCCGCCGAAGAAGCGCAAGAAATAAAGGCTAAGAAGCCGGCGAATAGGGCGGGTTAATCCCCGCCCTTTTTGCTTGGTCAGCATGGGCTAAGACGCGGCTGTGTCTTGGCACGACACATATTTCACTATCTTAATTCCTAGTCGCGGTGGCCCGCTTTGCGGCCAACCCGCCGTTCGGATGTGCGATTAGAACGTCCGCGTTTTGCGCTTGTCGACGGAAGCAAACCGCGCCCAACGGTGAGAGACATTCGTACAGCAGGGAGGCCCGACCCTCTCTTGCTGTGCCATTGCGGCTGAAAACCCAATTGTTGTGGTTCGGAATGTCAGGCCTCGATCATCAATTCGTCATTGGCACACAGGCGAAGCATATGGATTATGGTGTGACGTCTGGTGTGGAGATCACGGTTTCGTGAGGTCGCGACGGAACTTTGGACCCAACCCGTTAAAGGCATTGCGACGCAGTATGAAAGTGAGCCGAAATGACCAATCCAAACCCCAACCGCCGTGGTATTCTCGCCTGGACCCTAGCAGCCCTTGGCCTGTCTGCAACTGGTCGGCCTGCCGTCGCCGCGAGCCTGACCCCCTCTGCGACCGAGGGGCCTTTTTACCCCACAGAGTCGATGCGGCGAGCCGATGTGGACAACGATCTGGTTAAGATTATCGGCAAAGTCCAAGAAGCTGGGGGCGAAGTGTTTCGTCTCAAAGGGCGCGTATTGGATGCCGACGGGGCCCCACTTGAGGGAAAGCGCATTGAGATTTGGCAATGCGACATGAACGGCAAATACCTGCATTCCGGTGACCGCCAGGACATCGCCTTTGATGCCGGCTTCCAAGGGTTCGGGCATGACATCACAGGACCAGACGGCAGCTACGAGTTTCGGACCATCAAACCCGTGACTTATCCGGGCCGGACCCCGCACATTCATGTGAAGCTTTTCGACGGGACAACCGAGCTTTTGACCAGCCAATTCTATATCGACGGGCATCCAGCAAACGACCGCGACCGAATTTTCCGACGCTTGTCGGCAAGTGACGCCGCCGCCGTCTCGATGGTTTTCGTCGAGGCGAACGGCCAAGTCGAGGCCAGCGTCGATGTCACGCTGCGCAGTGTTTAAGCCACATAAGACTTGGATTTGGGAGGGGTGCATATGCTGAAGAAAACAGTCGATCATCCCTACTTTCTCTGGCTCCTTATGGCCCTACCTACGGCACCCATGATTATGGCGTTGCTGTCCGGTGCCGCGGGGCCCGAAGGGATGCCTGCAACCGAGTTCTTGCTCCACCCCACCGGCGAATTCTCGGCCCGTTTCCTGATCATCGCGATGATGCTCACGCCGCTGCGGATGCTGTTTCCCAGCTCGGGCTTTTTGCGCTGGATGATGAAACGCCGCCGCTATTTTGGTGTCGCTGCGTTCTTTTATGCCGCATTCCACACGCTGCTCTACATCGTCGACATGGGCAGCTTGCGCGCGATGCTGGCGGAGTTCACGGCCTTGGGCATCTGGACCGGTTGGCTGGCTCTGGTGATTTTTGTGCCGCTGGCCATCACCTCGACCGACGGATTTGTGCGCCGTATGGGGCCGGCCTGGAAGACGCTTCAACGCGCGGTCTATGTGGCGGCTGTGGCGACCCTGCTGCATTGGATCTTTGTGCACAACAATCTGGGCCCGGCCCTTGTTCATTTTGTGCCGCTAGCGCTGCTTGAATCCTATCGCATTTGGCGCAAGGTGCGCCGCTCTCACCAACCAGTATGAGGACCAACCATGAAAAGAACTCTTTGGACTGCAATGACTGTCGCGCTTTTGTTTGGCACAAGCGCGAGCGCAACGGGATTGTATAGCTGCGAAGCAACGACGCAATCAGACTGGCTCAGTTCAGAAGAGCTAACCGAAAAGCTCAAAGGCGAGGGCTGGACAGTGCGACGGATGAAAGTCGACGGCGGCTGCTGGGAAGTCTACGGCACAGACCCAGAGGGGCGTCGCGTTGAGGGCTACTTTCATCCCGTGACTGGCGACGTAAAGCTGATCGCGCAACGTGGCACCATCTTGTTTCGGGCTGATGATAAGTGACAAAGTCTGGGCCAGCCGATTCATAACAAGTTTGTTTTGGAACGGCGCGAGGCTTCGCTTTTGAGCGTGTCTAGGCTTATCGTTGTCATCCTAAGTGTGGGCGAAACAACGACCGACGGGTCGCGTCGTCCTTAGGGCAGACTGCTATTTTGGTGAGGACATCTGCCTCTATCTGTTCTCACGATCATAGCTTGGGACCACTTTTTTGACGCGCGGCAAAGCGGACCTAGATGACGTTCGCTGCGGCCGGAGCAGCGGTTGCTTTAGCGAGAATCCGCAAAAATTCGGTGGCTAGTTTGCCAATTGCAAAGTTCAGCATGTGGGCGATCATCTTACGCCAAATGCCAATTCGTTCGGGTGCCTCATCGGAGGCATCCGGACGGCGATTTCCTTCGCACAGAGCGGCTTAGAGTTCTTAATGTGTCGCCGTAGGAGTTCACGCAACAGTGGACCGCGCTCGACGATTGGGTGGGCCGGGAGGACATTTGTTTCGTCAATTGCCTTCAATTCTGCGCAGGCACCACGCGATAGGGCACGCAACGCTTCTTTTTCCGGTAAAAGGCTCTCGGCTGGGGCCCCTTCGGCGAAGATCACTTCATGTCTGCCCAAATAGAGGTGACAATACGTGACGGCCTTGACCTTGGTGTCGCGGGTGATGCCGGGCTGGCCGACGAGCTTGATTGCAGGGATCAAAACTTGGTCCACCCCGAACAAGCGGTCGACGATCTTTGATGACACCAGCATTCGATGCTGTGGCGAAACACGTAACTCGCGTTGCGGAATACCCGGTGCCAAAGCATCAGGCTGAATGCGTACTGGACGTTGCTTGTCCCGGCTATCGGCGGAAAGCCTGAACGTTCTCGACCAGCACCATCGTACCGGACGCAGGCCATGATCAAGGGTCTGGACCCGGTCGCCAGTTGCAAGCGCCTCAATCGCACGCGGCCCCATCTCTGTCTCTATCAATGTGCCCTTAACAAAGCAGACTGTAACGACATTGTTCTGATCCAGATCAATCAAAACGTCGTCGCCCGACGGGGTCCAGTCAAGATCGCGGATCTGGATCGACGTGATGTTGGGCAGATCGCCAACAGCATCGTCAGTTGCCGCAAAGTACCGATCGGACCCGCCACCAACAGGTGAAGCAATGATGAACGTGATCTCTGAGGCCAACCCATCGCCCGACAGGTCGACCGAAGATCCGCCACCGTTGTAGGTGATCGTCACATCGTCTCCGAACCCATTCGGGACGACAAGCTGAATGTTATACTCTGTCCCATCAATGGTGATCGTGCCACCGTTGGCAGAGAAGGTCTCGTTTAGTTCAGCGATTTTCGTAGCGGTGTTCGACGAATCCCCGTCCGTGTACGTGGCGTTGTCGACAAGGCCAATGATATCGTCACCGCCGCCGGGCGCGGTTGTGAACGTCGTGTACGAATTCAATGACGACAGTTCGATCAAGTCAAACAGTGGAGTGTTGTTCGCGCCCATACTTATCCTCATTTATTGGCGCAGTATCCGGCGATGCGGTTAAGATTGGCTCAAGACTGCCAACTGAAAATTCGAACGCAAACTCGTATTCTTTTTATAAATACGAGCCGAACCAAGAGCCATCTCTTCAGTCTTAGACAAACGGATCAAGGTCCTGAAAACTTGGGGGAACTGAAGCTGACCTGCTCAGTTAGCCAAGCAATGCCCGCGAACCAACTTGCGCAAGATCAAGGCGCGGGTTTGCGACCCGTCGCAAAATCCCTGAGCAGAACAGTCATAAACCTTTCAGGAGACGCGACATGGGAAGTATTGGTGGAAAACTTGGCGTCCGCAAAGTGGCCGCCGTCATCGTGATGGCCCGTGAACTGGCCCGTGCCGAAGGGGAGTTACGTGCTTTTATCGACCGTATGGATGAAGAAGAACAAGCCGCGCTTGTCGCCGTGATGTGGATCGGACGCGGGGCGTTTGAGGCCGAGGAGTTGCAAGAGGCCTTTGACACGGCGCTTGCCGAAGCGTCGACGCCGACCGCCGATTACCTAATCGGGACCCCACATTTGGTCGACAATCTCGAAGGCGGGTTAGAAGCGCTCGGTTTTGACGCGATTGATGAAGAAGACCAGCTTTTGTCGCGCGGTTCCTAACGCAGCGACCGGCCCTTAACGATAGCGTTGTCCCCAAAGCGGGCCCTGATTTCATCGGTGGCCCGTTCGGCTTTGGCACGGGTTCCGGCGTTTGGGTCAAGCAAATCCCCGGCCCGGTCGGCGTCGGTTTCGGGTACCAAATCGGACAGTCCCGCCCCAATGAGACGATAGGGGCCATCACCGGGCACCTGATCAAACAAGGCCCGTGCCGTGCGGTAAATTCGGTCGGCAATTTGGGTGGAATCGGGGAGCGTGACACGCCGGGTGATCAATTTGAATTTCGAGTCTTTGAGCTTGAGCGTCACAACACGCCCCGCAAGGCCGCGCGCCTTGGCCCTATCGGACACCTTTTCGCACAAGCGCCAAAGGTGTCCGTCTAGAATGTCGAGATGACCGGTGTCTTCGAAAAACGTGGTTTCGTTTGAGATCGACTTGATCGGAGCATTGCGTTTGACGCTGCGATGATCGCGACCACGCGCCAGATGCCAAAGCCGCTCGCCCATCGACCCAAACCGTTGCGACAGGTCTTCGCGCTCCCAGCGTAGCAAATCCTCAAACGTGCGAATGCCAGACCGCTCCAACGCGTCTTGAGTGACCGCGCCGACACCCCAGATGAGCCGTATGGGCTTAGGGCGCAGAAAACTTTCGGTTTCAGCCGCGCCAATCACCGAAAACCCGTTGGGTTTATCAAGGTCCGAAGCGATTTTCGCCAGAAATTTGTTGTGTGACAACCCGATCGAGCCGGTAACGCCAAGCTCTTCTTTCATGCGTTTGACCAACCGGGCTAGCATGATCGCCGGTGGAACCCCATGCAAACGTGCCGTGCCAGTCAGGTCCATAAACGCCTCGTCCAATGACAGGGGTTCAATTGACGGGGTCATCTCCTCCATTATCGCGCGGATAGCCTTGGAGGTTTCGACATAGACTTCCATGCGGGGTTTGACGACAACGGCGTCTGGGCACTTTTTCAAGGCCTGAAACATTGGCATGGCCGAACGAACACCGCGCATTCGGGCGATGTAGCACGCCGTAGAAACCACGCCGCGCCGCCCGCCGCCAACGATTACAGGCTTGTCCGCCAATTCAGGGTTGTCGCGTTTTTCAACGCTGGCGTAAAAGGCGTCACAATCCATATGGGCAATCGACAGCTCCCATAATTCGGGATGCGCAACGATCCGCGGCCGCCGACAAGATGGGCAGCGCGCTCCGTTTTCAAACGGTGTTAGACAATCTCGGCACAATGAGGGCATGTGTCTATTCTACCTGTTGCACGGCTCCGCAGCAATCAGGGTCAGGTTATCAGGGCTTTCAATTTCCACAAAAACCCCCATCTTGGTGACACGTCTTTTCAGGAGAAATTTTATGGATATCGAAACCATCCTCGCTGAGTTTACCAGCAGCAACTCTGTCATTTTGTTGTTGGCTGTTTTTGTCATTGTTCTGGTTCTTCTGGGGGTGCGGATTGTCCCACAGTCGGAAAAGCATGTGGTGGAACGCTTTGGCCGTCTGCGGTCGGTTCTTGGGCCGGGGATCAATTTTATCATCCCCTTTCTAGACCGTGTCCGGCACAAAATTTCGATCCTTGAACGTCAATTGCCGAATGCGAAACAGGACGCGATCACGACGGATAACGTCTTGGTTCAGGTCGAAACCTCTGTGTTTTATCGCATTCTCGAACCGGAAAAGACGGTGTACCGTATTCGCGACGTGGATGGGGCCATCGCCACAACCGTTGCCGGGATTGTGCGGGCCCAGATTGGTAAGATGGAGCTGGACGAGGTTCAATCGAACCGCTCTCAGTTGATTTCTCAAATCAAAGCCAGCGTCGAAGATGCGGTGGATGATTGGGGGATCGAGGTGACGCGTGCTGAGATTCTTGATGTGAACCTTGATCAGGCAACGCGCGACGCGATGTTGCAACAGCTCAACGCCGAGCGCGCGCGCCGGGCCCAAGTGACCGAGGCCGAGGGCGAACGCCGGGCGGTGGAGTTGCAAGCCGACGCCGAGCTTTATGCAGCAGAGCAAGCCGCCAAAGCCCGCCGGGTGTCTGCCGATGCCGAAGCCTATGCAACCGAAGTGGTGGCCAAAGCAATCAAGGAAAACGGCATCGAAGCGGCGCAGTATCAGGTGGCGTTAAAACAGGTCGAAGCCTTGATCAAAGTCGGGGAAGGCGAAGGCAAGCAGACCGTGCTCTTGCCCTCAAATGCGCTTGATGCCTTTGGCGACGCGTTTCAGATGCTGAAAGGACGTAAATGATGTGGCAAGAATGGTGGATTTGGGCCGGAGCGGGCATTGTTTTGTTGATCATTGAGGTGTTTGCGCCGGGTTTTGTGTTCCTCGGGTTTGGTGTCGGGGCGATTGCCGTCGCGTTGATCCTAGCCATCGGTGGCGGGTTGGTGGCGTCGCTTCCCGTTGCCCTTTTGATCTTTGCGGTGTGTTCGCTTGTCGCCTGGCTTGTCATGCGCAAGCTCGCCGGCGAACGCAAAGGTCAGGTCAAGATTTGGGACACTGACATCAACGACAACTAAGGCATGGAGCGATTGCGAGACAGATTTGCGGGGGCCAAGGTGATGGTTTTCACCGGGCCACATTTGATTGCGCTCTGGCGGGATGAAACGCCGGGTATAGTTTTTCCAGGTTGTCTCGATTTTCCGGGCGGTGGCCGCGAAGGGAATGAAAGCCCAGAAGCCTGTGCGATCAGGGAAGCCCAAGAAGAGATCGGCCTTAAGCTGAAGGTTGCCGATCTAACCTTGGTTCATATTCGTGAACACGGCGACCAAATCAGTTGGTTTTTTGCTGCCCATCTGCCCGAAGTGTCGTTGAAAAAGGTGGTTTTTGGTGGTGAAGGGTCCGGGTGGCAAGCGATGCCACCCGATGAGTTTGTCATCCATCCCAAAGCCATCCCGCATTTCGCAGAGATTTTGAGCGCTTATTTGAGAGACGGCGCACCTTTGGGTCCTTCCAACTGAAAAATCAGCTCTGATTTAGTTCAGCAACGATCGACCGAGCGGCTGCGCGCGGGTCGTCAGCTTGGTGAATAGGGCGACCAACGACAATGTGGTCGGCACCATTTGCAATAGCAGCAGCGGGCGTCGCGATACGCTTTTGATCGCCAAGGTCGGCCCCGGCCGGGCGTACTCCAGGGGTGACGATCAATTTGCCCGCGGCTTCGGGAAGGGCGCGGATCATCGCCGCCTCATTTGGAGACGAGATCACCCCATCAGCCCCGGCATCAAAAGCCCGTCCAGCGCGCGTTGCAACAAGATCGGGAATGTCGCCGGATTGGATCAAAGAGGCATCCAGATCGTCGCGGTCAAGAGAGGTCAGGATGGTAACAGCCAAGATTTTCAAATCGGTACCGGCCGCGCCTTCTTTGGCGGCGCGCACAACATGCGGGTCGCCATGGACAGTTAGAAAATCGAGATCGAACTGGGCGATACCGCGCACGGCGGCCTCAACCGTGGCCCCGATGTCAAAGAACTTCATATCCAAGAAGATCTTTTTGCCATGCTCTGCCTTAAGCTCATTCGCGAGCGCCAAACCACCGCCCGTAAGCATTCCAAGCCCGATCTTATAAAAGGAGACGCTGTCCCCCAACTTTTGCACCAGATCAATGCCCGCAAGGACATTGGGGACATCAAGGGCGACAATCAGGCGATCATCATTGGCAGGAAGAGACATGGGAGCAGGACCTTTCGCTAAGCAAACGGCCCCCTTTTGAGGGGCGCAACCCCATTCGTCAAGACGTCAGGCGCGGATGCCAGACGGCAAAAGGTTTGGTGCAAGACGCAAAGCCCCTTTGGCGCGGTATTCCGGCATATGACGGGTTTGGCGCAGCGCCTCGGCCAAGAGCAACAATCGGTGTTGGCTTTTGCCAATCTCGACTCGGCGGGGCAGGGTTAGCGGTACATTTATCCGCGTGTCGCCCGCGATTAGGGAAATTGACCCATGGGTCGCTCCGTCCGCCGTGTCACTGCGAAATCCGCTAAACTCAACATCTGTAATCATCATTTTAAGTGCCTCCACGCAGGACGATTTGCGCGCAAAGGCTTTAAAATTTGGTGCAGCTGTGCTTAAAACTCTAATGGTATTTTTGCAACGCTTACCCCTTGAAGGAGAGCCAGCAAATCGCCATCTTTGATCCGAGGCCCTTACCGGATCGTGTGCTGCCAAGCGGGCGCGGTCATTTCCAAGGGCGCTTGGACAAAGGAGAGAACCATGAACCTAGACAAGTTCACGGAGCGGTCGCGCGGTTTTATTCAAGCCGCTCAGACAATCGCAATGCGGGAAAGCCATCAGAAACTGGCCCCCGAACATTTGCTCAAAGCATTGATGGATGACGATCAAGGTCTGGCCAGCAATCTGATCAAAAGCGCCGGTGGGCAACCGGATCGCGTGGTGCAGGTTATTGACACCAAAATGGCTAAGATCCCCAAAGTATCTGGGGATGCTGGACAGGTCTATCTTGATAGCGGCACCGGCAAAGTGCTTGATGAAGCTGAGAAAATCGCCACGAAAGCCGGCGACAGTTTTGTTCCGGTTGAACGGCTCTTGATGGCGCTGGCGCTGGTGAAAACCCCGGCAAAAGAAGCGCTGGAAGCGGGCGACGTCTCGGCGCAAAAGCTAAACGAAGCCATCAATGATATTCGCAAAGGCCGCACAGCCGACACCGCCACGGCGGAAGAAGGGTATGACGCGCTCAAGAAATACGCGCATGACCTGACCGAGGCAGCGCGCGAAGGCAAGATCGACCCGATCATTGGCCGTGACGAAGAAATTCGCCGCGCCATGCAGGTTCTGTCGCGTCGGACCAAAAACAATCCGGTCATGATTGGTGAACCTGGCGTTGGTAAAACCGCGATTGCCGAGGGTTTGGCCCTGCGGATCATCAATGGTGACGTGCCTGAATCCCTGCGCAACAAGAAGTTGTTGGCGCTGGATATGGGTGCGCTTATTGCCGGTGCGAAATACCGTGGTGAATTCGAGGAACGCCTTAAGGCGATCCTAACCGAGGTGACCGAAGCCGCCGGTGAAATCATTCTGTTCATCGACGAAATGCACACGCTTGTTGGCGCGGGCAAGGCCGATGGGGCTATGGATGCGTCCAACCTTTTGAAACCGGCGCTGGCGCGGGGGGAGCTGCACTGTGTTGGTGCCACCACGCTAGATGAATATCGCAAGCATGTTGAAAAAGACGCGGCCCTGGCCCGGCGTTTCCAACCGGTATTGGTTGAGGAGCCAACCGTCGAAGACACGATTTCGATCCTGCGTGGCATCAAGGAAAAGTATGAGCTGCACCATGGTGTGCGGATTTCGGATAGCTCTTTGGTTGCGGCCTCGACGCTAAGCCACCGCTATATAACCGACCGTTTTTTGCCGGATAAAGCCATCGACCTGATGGACGAAGCCGCCAGCCGGTTGCGCATGGAAGTGGACAGCAAGCCCGAGGAATTGGATGCGCTTGACCGCGATATTCTGCAAAAGCAGATTGAGGTTGAAGCCTTGCGCCTTGAGGATGATCAGGCGTCCAAGGATCGGCTTGCCAAGCTGGAAAAGGATTTGGGGGACCTTCAGGAAGAGTCGGCCCAGATGACGGCCAAATGGCAGGCTGAGCGTGACAAACTGGCTTCGGCACGCGACATCAAGGAACAGTTGGACCGGGCCCGCGCCGAGCTTGAGCACGCCAAGCGTGAGGGCAATCTCGCCAAGGCGGGTGAGCTGTCTTATGGCATCATTCCGGGGCTGGAAAAGCAGCTGGTTGAGGCCGAAGAAAGCGATGACGTGATGGTCGAAGAAGCGGTGCGCCCCGAGCATATCGCCGCCGTTGTTGAACGCTGGACCGGTATTCCGACGTCGAAAATGTTGGAAGGTGACCGTGAAAAATTGCTGCGGATGGAAGATGATTTGCACAAGCGCGTCATCGGTCAGGAGCAAGCGGTCACCGCGGTGTCCAATGCGGTGCGTCGGGCGCGGGCCGGTCTGAACGACGAAAACCGGCCGCTTGGCTCGTTCCTGTTCCTCGGGCCAACCGGCGTCGGGAAAACCGAGCTGACCAAGGCGGTTGCCGATTTTCTCTTTGACGATGACAACGCCATGGTGCGCATTGATATGTCTGAGTTCATGGAGAAGCATTCGGTTGCCCGTCTGATCGGGGCCCCTCCGGGCTATGTTGGTTATGACGAAGGCGGTGTTTTGACCGAAGCGGTTCGTCGTCGCCCCTATCAGGTTGTCTTGTTTGATGAGGTCGAAAAGGCGCACCCGGATGTGTTCAACGTGCTGTTGCAGGTTCTCGATGACGGTCAATTGACCGACGGACAGGGCCGGACCGTGGACTTTAAACAGACGTTGATTGTGTTGACGTCGAACCTTGGGTCGCAGGCGCTTAGCCAGTTGCCCGAAGGATCGGATGCCGCACAGGCCAAACGCGATGTTATGGATGCCGTCCGGGCGCATTTCCGGCCGGAATTCCTTAACCGGCTTGATGAAACGATCATCTTTGACCGCCTCAAGCGAGAGGACATGGATGGCATTGTCGACATTCAACTGGGTCGTTTGCTGAAACGTCTGGCGGCGCGCAAGATATCGCTGCAGCTTGATGATGATGCCAAAACATGGCTGGCTGACGAAGGCTATGACCCGGTGTTTGGGGCGCGTCCGCTCAAACGGGTGATCCAGCGCTCCTTGCAAAACTCGCTGGCGGAAATGCTTTTGGCCGGGGATATTGCCGATGGCGATGCCATTGTTGTCAGTGCCGGAGCCGATGGGTTGTTGATCGGGGATCGGGTTGGTGCTTCAAACCGGCCGAAACCGGATGATGCCGTCGTTCACTAAGCTTGAAACGAGAAAGGCCCGCCAAATCGGCGGGCCTTTTGCATGGTCTTTTTGGATCAGAAGATAAAGTCGGTCGCGTCGATGTCGGCCGCGTTCACGCCGATCAAGGTCAGGTCGTTGCCGCCATCCAGATTGATCAAAACGTTACCGCCGACCTGAGTGACAGACAGGTCACCAAAGCCCGAGATCGAGCCAATGGCGCTGACGTCGATCATGTCCAGCCCATCCTCAAAGTCCATGATGGTGTCGTCATTGCCGTTGCTAGCAAACACAAACGTATCTGCATCGGCCCCACCGGTCAGTTGATCGCGGCCGCGCCCGCCTTCGAGCGTATCGGCCCCGGCACCACCGTTCAGTTTGTCGTTGCCCTGATCACCAGACAAGGCATCGTCGCCCATGCCGCCGTCGAGAACGTCATTGTTGTTGCCGCCAAAGAGGACATCGTTGCCCGCGCCACCGTCAAGGCGGTCGTTCTTGCCACCACCATCTAGCGTATCGTTGCCAATCCCGCCTTCCAGCGTGTCTTTGCCATCGCCGCCCAACAAGGAATCGTCGCCATCTTGGCCATAGAGTTTGTCAGCGCCTGCTCCGCCATCCAGCGTGTCATTGGTGTCGCCGCCATTCATAACATCGTTGCCGCCGCTTCCGACCATGGGGGCCGCGACCATGACAAAATCCGAGGCGTCAATGTCGGTCCAAGCAACGCCTTCCAACAATACGGTGTTGCCATCCGAAAAGGTGAGTGTCGTGTTCGCGCCATCCCCGGTGAGGGTGATTTGCGACAGGTCCGTGATGCCAAGGGCGGTCACGTCGATCACATCCGTTCCGTTTTCAAAGTCGCTGATCACATCTTGGCCATTGCCGGGCATGACGACAAATGTATCTGCGCCCGTACCACCGGCCATCGTGTCATCACCTGCGCCGCCTTCGATCGTATCTGAGCCTGCTCCGCCGTCCAGATCATCATTGCCGGTGCCGCCCAATAGGACATCGTTTCCGGCATCTCCGGACAAGACGTCGTCTTGGTTGCCGCCATGCAGCTCATCGTCATTGTCGCCGCCGTTAAGAACATCGGCGTCACGGCCACCCAGCAGGGTGTCATTGCCGGTGCCACCGTTCAACGTGTCATCGCCAGCGTCGCCAGACAACAGGTCATCGCCAGCGTCACCTGATATGTCGTCGTTACCATTTGCGCCGGTCGCGGTGTCGTTGCCGTCACCGGACGTCAACGTGTCATCACCGGCCAACAGGTTGTAATCGTCAGCACCGGATGTGCCTGTGATGTCATCCGCTTCGGGGGTGATCACCGGGCCTGTGGGGGTTTCGGCGATTGAGATTTCATAGGACTCTGTTGGCCCGTTGATGCCCTGAACGGCCAAGGAATACATGCGTGTGTGGGTTGGGGTGACCTCCATCGAAATGGTGTTGCCCTCAACCTGCAAATTTCCAACCGCCATGAAACCAGTATAATG
Source organism: Pelagimonas sp. (assembly GCF_058892305.1). NCBI lineage: Bacteria > Pseudomonadati > Pseudomonadota > Alphaproteobacteria > Rhodobacterales > Roseobacteraceae > Pelagimonas > Pelagimonas sp. The sequence goes on along the minus strand of NZ_JBZXVN010000072.1, from coordinate 7,263 downwards.
CATTTGGTCGGCTGCGTTGTGGGGAATGCCATCTGTCACATGGTAGCCGATAGAATGAAAATCGGCAGGGTTGATGATGACCATGGAATGGAAATCGGCAATGTCGTCAACAGTCATTGTGATGGTGTATGTTGTGCCCGCTTCTAAAACCGGAAGGTTAATACCGTCTTGGTGATCTGTACCGCCAAATGTCCCTTGAAACACGTCATCAAAGCCGATGGAAAAGCTGCCGGTGGCATAAGCGTTGATGTTGGAGTCGTAAGTTTCAGTAATAATAGCCATAGTGATTTGCCTCAGCGATAGAATGTAAAATGGGGCAATCACTCAAATACGCGACACTCAAAAGCTGCCCTTCAAATGTGTGTTTGACGCCGGGGAAAGGCGGTTTCATGGGCTGTTCAGGTCAATTTGTAGAAAGCTTTTGGCAACACGCGCCGTATTCACGGCTGATTGTGGCTAAACTGGTTAACGGATTTCGAAAAAGGAAACGGCCCGCCGAAGCGAGCCGCATTGTTTCTGGTTCTGACGGTGATTAAAAAATGAAGTCGTCGGACGAGATTGTCGCAATGTCCGTGTCTCGTAACGTGACGCTGTTGTCACCTGCGAATTGCACGTGCACATCGGACCCGACTTGGGTCACGGTCAAATCACTGTAGTCGTCGATGCCTTCTGAAGCATAGGCACTTACGTCCAACTGATCGCTGCCATCTTCGAAATCGGTGATGGTGTCATTGTTGCTGCGCATGGCAAAGACAAACACGTCATTCCCTGTGCCTCCGGTCATCAAGTCTTGACCCCAACCACCGGTCAGCTCGTCATTGCCAGAGCCACCATCCATGGTGTCCTTGCCGGCACCGCCGTCCAGTTGGTCGTTTCCGGCGTCGCCCCACATCTTGTCGTTGCCGTTTTCACCCATGATGTCATCGGCTCCGTCGCCACCATACAAACGGTCATTCTTGTTGCCGCCATTGAGGTAGTCATTGCCGGTGCCGCCATCCAAAAGGTCATTGTCGGCATCACCAGTGATAACGTCATTGCCTTGGCCGCCATAGATTTTGTCTTGGCCCGACCCGCCAGAGATCAGGTCATTGCCGTCTTCACCGCGAATCTGATCGCGCCCAGAGCCGCCGCTGATATTGTCGTGGCCATCGCCACCCCAGATGCGATCCGAGCCATTGCCCGCGTCGATAACATCGGCCCCGTCAGTGCCGTTTACTGTGTCAGACCCTTCCGAAGTCTCAACAGGGGAGGGGGCTGCGCTTAGAACAAAGTTGCTGTTGTCGAGATCAGCTGGTGAAATCCCAGACAATTCCAGGGTGTTGCCGTAACCAAGGTTGATCCGGGTGCTTGCCCCGAGGTCTTCGAGGGTGAGTTGCGAGATGTCGTAGATGCCGATTGTGGTCAGGTCGATGATATCAACGCCAATTTCGAAGTCTGTGATGAGGTCATTTCCGGTTTTCCAACCGTCGATGATGAAGAGGTCGGCCCCATCTTCACCTGTCATGACGTCGTCGCCTTTGCCGCCGATGATGGTGTCATCATTGGCACCGCCATTCAGCGTGTCGTTGTCATTTCCGCCGTCCAACAGGTCTTCGGCATCGCCGCCGAAAAGCTCGTCATTGTTGTTGCCGCCCATCAGCGTATCGTCACCAGCCCCGCCAACAAGGAAATCATCAGCATTGCCGCCATCCAAAAGGTCGTTGCCAGCTTCGCCGTATAGCGAGTCATGGCCACAGGCCCCAACAAGTTGGTCCGCGCCTTCGCCGCCTTGGATGTCATCACTACCGTTGCCCCCCAGCAAGGTATCGTTGCCAATCATACCCAAAATAAGGTCGGCACCATTGGCACCCATGTAATAATCATTTCCGTCCAAAAGAGCGACGACGTCGCGTTCTGCTGTTCCGGTCAGGCTATCGTCGCCGTTGGTTCCAAATGTTGTCGGCATGGCAGTGCCCCTTTTCCAATAATGCGTTTTTTGATGCCCCAACACCCAAAATAACCGGCTGTCCCCCCAAGGATCACCGCGAACTGATAATAGTTAACAAAGCTATTGGTGTGGCCACAGGCACGCAAGAAAAAGACCGAATTTTGCCCAAATTCGGTCACATTTCAGTTTTGATACCGGTATTGGTTTCTTGTGGCGCGACAATCGCTCGCTCGGCGCGAAACTGTTGCCTGCGCCATAGAATCACTCTAGGCCGATGGCGGTCTTGGCGATCCCATCCAAAAGGGTTTCGACCTGTTTCATAGCTCCATCAGGAAAGCTGCGGAAACCGATGGTGGTGACGTCCGGGGTTTCGGGGCGCACCATAACAAATATGTCATAGGGGCAGAACACGATGTTCATCGGATCGGCCTCCATCACCTCGCGTGAGATTTTGGCCGAGCAAAAGCTAAAGACATCGGCGTTGAGAAACAAAACCGTGTCCGATCCAACGTCTTCTCGGGTGCGTTCCAGCATGTCACCGGTATGAGACACGCTATCAATCACCAGACCGGCATCAAGAATGGCACTTTCCAGGCCAAAGACGACATCGTCAAAGCTCTCGTCTGTGTCATAGGTAATCATGTCCGCCGCAAGTGCCGCTGTGCTCATCAAACTTAGCGCGAGTGCGCCCAAAAGCGTTTTCATGCTCTCTCCCTTTCACGAATGCGGCAGCGGGGCTGCCATTTGCCTTGGTTAATGGCACAGTAGCGTCAAAGGCTGGGTTTGCCCTGAGGCAAACCGACACATTCAGGGAGTCGCATATGGGTTACGCAATGGCCGCGCTGGAATACTTGGCGCTTTTCTTTGTTTTCTTTTTGGGCGTCGCGGTGGCGTTGATCATTGTTCTGTTCATTGCAGACCGGCGGCAAACCGGGGATGCGATCCGGCGCAATTATCCGGTGATCGGACGGTTTCGGCATATCTTTTCCGAGCTGGGAGAGTTTTTCCGCCAATATTTCTTTGCCATGGACCGCGAGGAAATGCCGTTTAACCGGGCGCAACGCAATTGGGTGTCGCGCGCCGTTGGGGCCAAAAGCAACACCATCGCCTTTGGGTCGACGCGCAATTTGAACGTGCCGGGGACGCCGATCTTTATGAATGCGGTGTTTCCACCGCTTGATGATCAATATGCCTCGACCGAACCGTTGCAGATTGGGCCACATTGCCGAGAACCCTATGCGGCGCCGTCAATCTTCAACATTTCCGGTATGTCCTATGGCGCGTTGTCCAAACCTGCGATCTTGGCGCTGAGCCGTGGCGCTGCCAAGGCCGGCGTTTGGATGAACACGGGCGAGGGCGGGATGTCGCCTCATCACCTCAAAGGCGGGTGCGATATTGTCTATCAAATCGGTACCGCGAAGTTTGGGGTACGTGATGCCGAGGGCAACCTGAGCGATGACAAACTGCGCGAGGTTGCAGCGCATCCAGAAGTGAAGATGTTTGAGATCAAGCTGAGCCAAGGGGCGAAACCTGGCAAGGGTGGCATCCTACCGGCTGCCAAGGTGAGCAAGGAGATCGCCGAAATTCGCGGTATCCCCGAAGGTCAGCCGGGCATTTCCCCCAATCGTCACCGAGAGGTTGATGATTTTGGCGACCTGCTTGATCTGATTTCGCATATCCGTGAGGTGACCGGCAAACCCGTTGGTTTCAAAACCTGTATGGGCTCGGCGGAACCTTGGGTTGAGCTCTTTGATTTGATCAAAGAACGCGGAGCCGAGCACGCGCCGGATTTCATCACGGTTGATGGTGGTGAAGGTGGGACAGGGGCCGCGCCGATGCCCTTGATGGATTTGGTGGGGCTACCATTGCGCGAAGCCTTGGTGCGGATGACAGATTTGCGCGACCAATATGACCTGCATGAGCGTATCCGCATTGTTGCCAGTGGCAAGCTGATCAACCCCGGTGACGTGGCTTGGGCGATTTGCGCGGGGGCGGATTTTGTCACCTCGGCGCGCGGGTTCATGTTCTCGCTTGGCTGTATTCAGGCGCTAAAGTGCAATCAGAACACCTGTCCCACCGGGATCACCACCCATGATCGAGGCCTACAAAAAGGGTTGGTTGTTGAAGAGAAAGACAAACGCGTCGCCGCCTATGCCAAGTCCATTATATATGAGGTGGAAACCATCGCGCATTCCGTTGGCGTGGCCGAGCCGCGGTTGATGCGGCGTCGGCATGTACGCATTGTGCGCGATGATGGCAGCTCGGTCCGAATGAACGAGCTTTACCCCTCTCATCCCAGTAGTGGCGCGGCGGCCTGATCAGGAAAGAGCAAGGCAAGGGCAAGCCCGGCGGCGATGGCACCAAATGGCCACGCCGCCCGGCGCACCCGTGGGTTAAGGCTCCACGTCATGATCATAACAAAGGCACCGGCGTTGGAGACCAAGCCAACCCACATCATCCCCCATGGGATTTGCAGATCGAGCGCAACAAAGAGCGCTGCCAAATAGCCAACCACAAGGGCGGCCAAAGCGACGGCATAAAGCCGGTAGATAAGCGGGTCTTGGCCCCATTGCCCGGTTAGATTGTTGAGGCGGGAATTATTGGCAAAGCCAAAGGTGGCGATGAGCGGAAGGGAAAGCAGTATTTTTGCAGTCAAAAGCAGAGCAAGGGCGGACATGGCGCGAATCCTGAGTTTGAATTTTGAACTTAGCCTAAGATGATCTATCTGAGTTCGTATGTCAAACTCAGATGATTCCGAACTTGTCCCCCGTTTCCCACCTGACCGTTGCGGCCTTGCCTTGGCGGCTGGGGTTCTGGGCGACAAATGGGTGCTGCTTATCCTGCGGCAGTTGTTTTACGGCGTCGCCCGGTTTGAAGACATTCGCGCCGATATCGGAATTCCCAAATCGGTCCTGTCGACTCGTTTGGCCGATCTGATCACCGAAGGTATTGTCGTCAAACGTCCCTACAAACCCGAAGGCGGGCGCACCCGATGGGAATATCATCTGTCCAAAAAGGGTGTCGATCTGGCGATGTCTTTCTTGGCCTTGCTTGAGTGGGGCAACACAAACCTACCCATTTCTGGTGCCGCCATTGGACCGGTTGAAGCCGTGACGCGCCGCCCTTTGCGTGTCGCCTTGGTCGACGATGAGGGGCGCGAGGTTCCAATGCAAACCATTCGGCTCGCGGACCTGTCACGCTAAAGTGTTACAGTCGCGGCACGGCAACGTGAGGTGAATTGCGTTGGCGGGTGACCTTGGGGGCTTTATCTAAGGGGCACCAACCAAGGAGAACCAAATGGCCAAGCGCTGGACCAACACCCTAACTCAAGCCGATGTAACACCCGAAGCGGCGTTTCTAAACCGCCGCCAAATATTGGCAGGTATTGGGGCCGGAGCTGTGCTGGGCCTTGGCCATCAGGCGCAGGCACAAGAGGCGCTAAAGCCCAACGCCTGGGAAGAGATCACCAATTATTGCAACTATTATGAGTTCGGGACGGGCAAAGACGATCCGGCCCGCAACGCCAGTGCCCTAACCACAGACCCATGGACCGTCAAGATTGACGGATTGGTCGAGCGTCCGGGCGACTATGCCCTTGGTGACATTCTCGCCAAGATGACAATCGAAGAGCGTATCTATCGGTTCCGCTGTGTCGAAGCGTGGTCAATGGTGGTGCCGTGGAACGGGTTCGAACTTGCGGATCTGTTGAATTTGGCCGGTGTTCAGACCGACGCCAAATATGTGGCGTTTGAAACCGTGTATCGCCCCGAAGAAATGCCCGGCACCCGCTATCCTGTGTTGGATTGGCCCTACGTCGAAGGGCTGCGCCTAGATGAGGCAATGCACCCGCTGACCCTTATGGCGACGGGCCTTTATGGCAAACCGCTTCCAAATCAAAACGGCGCGCCGATGCGCCTTGTTGTTCCTTGGAAATACGGGTTCAAATCAATCAAATCCGTGGTCCGCATTACCCTGACCGACACCCAGCCGCCCACCAGCTGGAACAAATCCAATGCCCGCGAATATGGCTTCTATAGTAATGTGAACCCAACCGTTGATCACCCGCGTTGGTCTCAGGCCTCTGAGCGCCCCATTGGTGGCGGGTTGTTTGCCGGTAAGAAAGAGACGTTGATGTTCAACGGCTATGACGAAGTCGCGTCTCTTTATGATGGTATGGATTTGGCCAAGCATTTCTAATGAAAGATCAGATCAACACCTATGCCCGCAAGCTGCCAACTTGGGTTGTTTACCTGATCGGCGTGCTGCCCGCCCCGTGGTTTGTCTACCTCGGGGCCACGGGTGGGTTGGGGTTTGAACCCATCAAAGCGCTTGAACACGAGCTAGGCGAATTGGCCTTGCAACTGCTGGTCGCTGGCTTGGCCATTACTCCCTTGCGCCGTCATTTTGGTATCAACCTGATAAAGTTCCGACGGGCCTTAGGTCTTTTAGCCTTCTTTTACGTCTTCCTGCATCTCTTGGTTTGGGCGGTGCTTGACGTTCAACTCTTGTCGCAAATCTGGGCCGATATTCTCAAGCGTCCCTATATAACGGTCGGGATGCTGGGGTTTGCGCTTCTTGTCCCCTTGGCTGTGACATCCAACAATTGGTCGGTCCGCCGCCTTGGGCCGAAATGGCGCAAGCTTCACAAGCTGACCTATATCGCGGTGTTACTTGGCGGGGTGCATTACCTGATGCTGGTCAAAGGGTGGCAGATCGAGCCGATGATTTACCTTGGGGTGATCGCGACACTCTTAACAATGCGAGTCAAATTCCCAAGCATTCGCCACGCCTAAGACGTAATTGGCACAAAGCATGGCCCTATTGCGACGACAGCTTGCCCCTGTCACCGCAATAGGAGCTTTCATGCGTTTCATATCGATCATTCTTGTTACGATGTTACCGGTTGCAGGCCTGGCCGGTTCCGAGGCCTGTGCCGAAGGGCCGTTTTGTAAGCACTCAACACCCCACCAAGCGCAGCCGGACCAAATATATCCGGTATATGTAAACAGTCAGGTTACGGACCTCAAAGAGGCGTCGGCCGATCTCCAAGGAGTACCGGAGATGGACGCATTTGTTGCGGAACAAATAACTGACTGAATGACCTCGCGCGTCACAAGTGCGGCCCCCCAACACATAAACAAGTTCCCAAAGGAGAAACGTCATGCGTTTTGCCATTATCACTCTCATCGCAATTCTTCCCACAGCGTCGTTCGCAAATTCTCTGGACTGCTCACAGGTCCAATACTGTGTTGATCATTTGGCCAAGGCAGCCTCTGCCTTTCCAACGGCGATCAATAGTCAGATTACAGATGACAAGCTGATGCCGTCATTGGAGG
>NZ_JBZXVN010000071.1:0-17595 GCF_058892305.1 Pelagimonas sp. | reverse complement strand
CGGTAGTCCAGCCGAGATGGATAAATGTCCCACCCTCTCCGCAGATCACATGCGCGTTTGGCAAAGTCGCCGCCTGCTTCAGATAGCCGAGATCACGCAGGACAGTCTCCCGCTCGCGCCGCTGTGCCTGCCTCGTCTGGCCGGTTCGGCGCAGCTCTCTATGCCGCCACCAGGAGGCGGCGGTTGCGCGGAGCACGCGCAAGACACCTGATTGCATAGGAATGCCCTTCATCCGGAACGGCAGACCGGAACCCGGCCCGGACCCGTCCGAGGAACCCCAAAGGCCCTCATCCGTCAGTCACAAAACCCGAAGAACACTTTCTCTTTTCCCGGCCCCACCAGCCCGGGAAAAGAACTTCAGGGGCCGGCACGGCCCCAGTTTTCTTCATTGCACGCAGAAACTCCGGATCGGCAACGAACATCGGCAATGCCAGACCTAAGAGTTCCATTTTTAGAATTTATATCAATGAATAATGGCAAATCTCAGATCGGCAATTTTTTCTGGCGACTGTCTGACATATCCTGGCGGTGCTTGTCCTGAGCACCGGATGCGACAAGCCTCTTCACTTCGCTGACAGGGAATAGCTGGTACTACGTCCACCAGCGTCATCTTTCTCAAGTGCTCCCAAGTCGATCAGGTCCAGGATGTCGCGATATGCGGTGTCCTGCGAACACTTCTCGATCTTCGCATATTTCGACGTCGTGAGTTTTCCTTCGAACCCATCCAGGAGGCGGTTAAGCATGTCCCGCTGGCGGTCGTTTATGTTGGCCGTTCCGTATTTCTCCCAGAACCGCGCCTTTTGAAACACGGCCTCCAGAATGATCTCTGCGCCATCAAAAGCACGGTCGAGGCAATTGAGGAACCAATTGAGCCAGGCGGTCACATCAAGCCCGCCCTTCTGCGTCGTCTCGAGCATATCATAATAGGCGCTCCGCTCCTGCCGGATTTGGGTCGACATGCTGTAAAACCGCTGTGCGCTGCGTTCGGATCGCGCCAACGCCATATCCGCAATCGCACGCGCAATGCGCCCGTTGCCATCGTCAAAGGGGTGGATCGTGACGAACCACAGATGTGCAATTGCGGCATGAACAACTGGATCCGAATCTGGGGCCTGATTGAACCAGGCCAAAAACTGCCCCATCTCAGTATCAAGCCGCGCTGCTCCCGGCGCCTCAAAATGCACGCGTTCGCGACCCATAGGCCCTGAAACAACCTCCATAGGGCCGATCCGCCACTGCCCCACGGTGATCCGGGTCATTCCGCTTCGCCCCGTCGGAAAAAGGGCGGCATGCCAGCCGAACAATCGCTCTGCGTCCAGGGGTTGATCATACGCTTGGGTCGCGTCCAGCATCATCTCGACGACCCCATCGACATGGCGATCAGACGGGATCAGCCCGCCAATCTCCAACCCCAGCCGTTTTGCGATAGACGACCGAACCTGATCCTTGTCGAGCGTCTCGCCTTCGATCTCGCTGCTCTTGACGACATCACTGGTGAGAGTTCGCAACATCGCCTCGTTGCGAAGATCAAAGCCAAGGCCCTCCATGCGTCCCAAGAGCTTGCCTTGTCGGTGGCGGACAGCGGCAAGTTGTGATGACAGCTTGGCCTTGTCCCAGGTAAACCGCGGCCAATCAGTGAGCTCGTGAATGTAGGTCATATTTTACGCACTCCTTGCGGAGATTATACCGGGCAATCTCCGCAAGACAACAGTATTCGCCGCGCAATATGCGGAGAAAACTGGCGCCAATCTCCGCGGACCCCTCTGGACCTCTGAATGCAGGAGAAACTGCTGCCCCATCCCATCATGCCGCCTGCCCGCTCAACCGGCCATAGAAACTGCGCTCGAGATGCAGCTCCCCTGCCCCAGCTTTCTGGACAATTCCACGCAGATATCCACCAGGAGATGCGACTTCGCCTGCACAATGCTTTTCGAACGTGAGAACCAGCGCCGCAGTCGCGATTTGAGGCCCAAGCCGGTCCTGCGCAATGTTCCAGGCGTGCTCTGAGACGCCGATCATCGGCCTCAACTGCCCTGCAACACGGTGCAGATCGCCCCAATCCTTCAGATATCCGCCCATATTGCGCGCCCAGGACGCAAACTCAGGACAGGCTTGCATGACTGTCGGCAGATCCAGGGCGGCCCCGCGTTTCTTGCGCGTTTCAGCCACCCAATCTTCCAACTCCCTATCAATTAGCTCCTCCGGTGGCGCATTGGGCACCACGCCCGCCGCTTGCTCAGTTTCTGAGCGATTACAGGTTACAGGATTAAGTTGTGTTGTAATTAGTATGTGAGGTTCGGAAATGACCTCCCTGGGGTCCATTTTTTGAGTCTTCTGAAGTACTTGCTCGGTGGCTTCTGCGGTGTTTTCCACAACCTCATCCGCTCGAACTGCCTTGAGGTACGTGGCCTCTACACGTTCCTGGAGCTCTTTGAACCACGCCAAGAGTCGTTCCAGTGCCTCAGAGGCCGTGTTCCTGCGCGGAAGGCGATCCAAAAGATCCTCGAAAAGGCCTGTGAGCTGCGTCCACGGGCCTCTCAGCGCGCCGCTGAGCGCAGCCTCGATCCGCGCCCGGATCATCCGGCGGGACACAGTGATCTGCCGCTTCAGGCGCTGACAGTGCGCGCGCTCGGCCTGCAGCTCAGCGTGTAGCTGCTGAAACTCTTCTACGCGAGCGGACAGCGGCGACAAATCAAAGCCGTAGGCCTCAATGATACGGCCCTCTGCGTCCCTGTGGCCCCAACGCTTGCCATTGGGGCTGTCTTTGAAGGCGATTACACCGCTCTCGGCCAGGCGACGGGCATGGCGCTTGAGCGCAGAGAGTGAAAAGCCCGTCTGCTCCATCAGATAGGCATTGGAGGCCCAGACGATCGGGCGCTGACCCTCTTCCCAATCTTGCGCCTGCGTGAAGGCCCCAAGCGTATCGAGGAGCATCATATCCCCTGCCTTGAGGCCGATATGCGCACCTACACGTTTCACGGCGACAAAGGCCTGTGTTTTGGGCACGGCTGCTCTTTCACCAGCCTGTGCGTGCTGTTCAGCGACGGCGAGTCCGGCTGTCGCCTTCCGCCACCCCGTGGGTTGGTTGATATTGGACATACCTTCACCGTTCTGAGGCATGCCTGTCCCAGTCACTCCATGCGGAGCATCATTGAATTTCGTCATTTTTCAGCTAGGCACAGAAAACCTGTTCGCCCGAAGACGTTTTTCGTTGTTTAGCGATTCGCGGGCTGCTAGGATTGTGGTGTGAAAACAAATCGCGCCTTGTGCGCAGCAGCCCTCGGGACTTCGGTTTCGAGGGTTTTCTTTTTGGTGCCGTTCTCCTTTTTGCTCGTTGCCTCTATCTTGGCGGTTAACAGCTGTTAACCGCCGCTATCCTTCGTGGCTCTCTGATTGGAACCGATCGAAGGAATCCTGAATGAGCTGGTCCAGATTCTGATCCAGCCAATCCGCGAATCTCGTGTTCTCCCCTGCCCGCTTGACGGTGACTGAGAGCCCAGATTTACCGCTTTTGATCTGCACACCGGGAACGGGCGAGCGCTCCTCGACAGATCGTTCTTGCTTACCTCGCTTGCCAATTTCCTTGAGAACGAGGTCCAGCCGTCCGTCGGAGTCGAGATCACCAGATTGACCAAGAACACCCAGAACACCCTCCTCCGAGAGTTGTACTTTCTCAAACGCCGTTGCGAGTGTGGTCCATTTCGGGCGCCCTGCCCCTGGAGCTGCGCCAATGGCTTCACCGACAGCCAAGGGTACTAGCCGATTGATACGCTCAAGCTGCGAAAGAGTGTTCTTGCTGATAGCCAAAGCCTGACACGCCTCCGCACGTGAGTAGCCTTGCTCCAGGATCGCGTGCGCGAACCGGACACGTTCATAATAGCTCAGCTCCGCACGGCCGGCATTTTCGAGGCCTTTCGCCATCAATGCATCAGTATCATCGAGCGTCCGGATCAGAGCCCGCACTGGTATCCCCAAGTGGCGGCAGGCAAGTATTCGTCTCTGACCGTAGATGATCTCAAAATGCCCATCACGATCCTTCGAAGGACGTAGAAGGACCGGGACTTGCTGCCCGGCATCAGCGATGCTGGTTGCGAGATCCTTGATCGATTCATTCGGTGCGGCGCTGTTAACAGCTGTTAACTCGATACCCAGCCGGTCCTTGGGTCCCCAAGCCAAGATAAGATTTGTATCGATATCCTGGATGCCGCCGAGACCCGCACGAACAGAGCCGATAGTTCCCTTCGGCAATGTTCGATGAGCTCTATCAGAAGCCCCATCTTTCGACGTCTCAGTCGCCGCAGTAATCGCAGCCATGATGCCGGTTTTGTTTTTACCCATAGCCATGATTACCGCCCCCAAGCCTGTTGAAGCATTCCCGCAATCTCAGCACCAACCGCATCCATGCTGTTCTTTGCGCGATCATAGGTCGATCTGGTCATCTCGGATCGCGCAACCTCGTAGATCGACATCTTGAGCATCGATGCGTCGCCAATAGCCGTACTACGCAGTCCGGTCGCCCCAACAACACGATCCTGAAAAAGAGCGCGCATAAGGCTCACGATCTGCTGACTGGGGATATCGCTCGGATCGTCCCGCGTAATGAGGAAGGAGAAAAAATCATGATCGAGTTTGACGCCCGTGTCCTCGATCACACCAAGATAAGCAGAAGTCATTTCGACAAACTGCTGGGTGGAAGCAAGGTCGAGCATGCTCGGCGTCATCGGCACGATGACCGAAGTCGCAGCGTAGAGGCCGGTCAAAGTCAAGAATCCGAGAGCTGGTGGGCTGTCGATAACCACCACGTCGTAGTCACCCTCAACGGACTGGATCGCCAGGCTGAGCTTCTCAAAGAATGCAACGCCACGACCTGCATTGACCGCAGTTTCTGTTTCAAACTCGCTTAGAACAAGCCGGGCAGGAGCCAAATGAAGGCTAGGGAAATAGGTTTCTACGATGGCCTCGGACATCGGCACCGGGTCTTCATAGCGAAGTGCGTCGTAAATCGACGCCCCTTCAAACTCCAGTTCAGTCTGAATCCCGCAAAAACCCGTGAGGCTCCCTTGCGGATCCAGGTCAATCGCCAAGACCCGGTAACCGTTCAATGCAAGGTAGTGACACAGATGAATCGCAGAGGTGGACTTCGCAGATCCACCTTTGAAGTTCATCAACTGAATAACCTGAAGCTTGTCGCCCTCGCGACGGCCGGGAAGGTATTTGCCGGCCTTACGAGAGCTAGCCTCCAAAAAATGGCGGGCTTGAAGGATCTCTTCACCGGAATAAAAGCGCCGTCCGTTCTTGATTACTTCCGGCTCCGGCAAGGACCCGTCGCTATGGCACTTGCGCAAGAATTGCCCGGTCACCCCTAGAAGATCAGCAGTCTCTGTAGCGCTGAATAGTCTCAAATTCTTGCGTTGATCGGGCGCGTAGGCTTGCTGAAGATGCGTCGTGAGCGCGGTGTGTAGACGCGCTGCTATCTGGCTTGTAAGCTCGGATTGAGACGCCGCTTCGATTGGTGCCGTCTGGAACATGGTTGCTATTTCTCTGCTCGAACGCGCTTATTTGCGCAACTTGACTCTAATGGCCGTGATTCACCATGTTAAGTCAAGGATTTTATCCACAAATTGTGCTGTCGGACCAAAGGGCTACTAGGGAAGCCAAACACCCTCTAGAGTTAACAGCTGTTAACAGCACCCACGAACTAGCGGTACAGCAAGACATCTGTCGTCGATTGGGCGTCGCTCCCAACCGATCCGATAACGGTCCCTCGACCGAAAATTAGGCTGGCGAGAGAGACAATGCACATAGGCGGATTGAAACCAAGCACCGACAGATCTACCGCGGAACAAGGGCCCTAATGGGCCATAATGGGCCATATGTCGAAGTTACATTGATGCTCAAGAGCCGAGGTTAAACGCCGAGATCACATTCGCATCGCATCAACAAGGTTGGTTAAGACCCTGACGTCTGGCGCGTCAACGGTGCCCAGCAGGGTAGGGGGGGCAGCACCGTTGCTTTCCCGGCAGGAACAATATTCGACGTAGAGCACCGCGTAGATAGAACCAGTTCGACTACACCTCGCCGGACCTCAAGACCTGCTAGTTGAGCCCTCGTTGTTTAGGACGGATGAGTGGCGATCCGTGGCAATTTAAGTTCCCGAGTTTGTCCGTAGAACGAACGGTCGGCACTCCCTACAGCCGATGCGCTCGCTCGGCCGCTTCGAAAAAGCGCTGGAAATGAAGAGCGGATACCGTGCTTGCCGCCGCCCAAACTACGGCTCAATGACGCAACTCCTTCACCAGCTTTCCGGGGGCAGATTGCGCCCAGTTTCGCTGTCCAGATGATCCACGTTGAACATCGATGGCAGTTGCCTTGCGAAGCTCAAAGGTGCAGGAACACCCGCCGACGAAATACTAGGGCAGGGGCCCCGGATCAATGTCCAGGTCCTGATCGAAGCGCTTATCAATTGCCGGAGGCAAGCGGGTTCAGCTGTGACGACGCCGGAGCTTGTCTCGCGGGCATCCAGTCCTTGTGCCTAGTCGAGGATCTGACGATCCAAACCCATCAGGTGGGTCGCGCCATAACGGAGAAGTATCAGTTCTCGGTCCATGACGCGGTGATCGTGGCTGCCGCGCTGATCGCCGGATGCACGACACTGTGGTGCGAGGACATGCACGACGGATTACTCGTGGAAGAGCAGTTGCGCATCATCAATCCATTCTCCTGACCGCAAAACGGGCGGCAACCTCGCAATCGTTCCATCGAATGGAAGATTTGCAAGGTTGTGTTTATTGCGCGCACTTCAGCAAGCCCAATTTCTCCGCGCGTTCCAGCAGCATCCTCACGGACGACGGCTGCCAGCGGGCGCGTCCGCGCGGGGTGCGTTCGCGCATGGATTCCAGCCGGTCACAGATCGCCTGGAGCGTGATGTCAGGGTCGGCACCCTTGATGCCAGCGACAATCGCGGGCAGGCGGTCATCGGTTTCGCGGCGTCCGGCGCGGCCAAGCACCTCGGCAGGAAGGAACCCGTCGCGCACATATGCCTTCACAGCGCGCAAGAGACGGCTTTGGGTCCAGCGACGCGCCTCGGGCAGGGGGCCATTGATGATCCGCAGCAGGTCTTCCCAGGCCATATCCGGTCGCAAGCGGCGCACATGGGGCACCCAATCCTGCGCGGTCTCGTTGAGGCGCTCCATGTAGCCGTCCTGTCGCGCCAGCCGCACCTTGCGCAGCGCAGCGGGATCCTTGGCGCGTAGCCCAGGATTGCCACCAACGCGCCCTTTGGCGCGCGCAGAGGCAAGCCCGGCCTTTGTGCGCTCACGTATCAGCGCGCGCTCGAACTCGGCAGCGGCGCCCAGAACCTGCAATGTGAACTTGCCTTGCGGGGAAGCGGTGTCGATGGGATCCTGCAGGGAGCGGAAGAAAGCTCCCTTGGCCTCCAGACGTTCGATCACCTCCAGCAAGTGCGACAGAGACCGCGCAAGCCGGTCGATCCGCACAACGACCAGCGTATCGCCGCTCTGGACGCGTTCGAGCACGCGTGCCAGCACCGGTCGCGCGCGATTGCCGCCCGAGGCGTGCTCTTCAAAGATCTCGACGCAACACGCAGTTTGCAGGGCCTCAGACTGGGGCAGGGGGGTCTGATCCTCTGTGGAAACACGGGCGTAGCCTATCAGGGGCATGAAATCGGGCCGTTTGTAATTTAAGATATCGCTACTAAACGACCGTTTGTAAATGAATGCAAGGGCGCGCTCTGTGGCGCTGTTCATCAGAAAGCCCTTGGTTTCCATACGCAGAGCGCGATCAGGGAGGTCTCGCGGACCATCGCGCGCGCGTGCTATGTAAGGTGTACAAACGCACTCTGATAAAACCCTTGGGTAAAGCTCAAAATAGCTGTATTTTGCGCATATGAGGCCTGGAACCCCCGCATTGTATGATGAATCCGACGCGCTCGGCATTTATGCTGAGGAGGTCGAACAGGCGTCTGAGGACGACCTGTGGTTTCTGCCCGGTCCGATGGACGACGAGCCGGACTATTTGCCGCCGGGACCACGGGCCGAACCGCGTGAAACCGAGGTCCTCGACGAATGGCGGAAGGCAGAGGGCGGGCAGGCCGCGCGTCTTGCCCGTGTGGCCGGTCGCGTCGGCGCGCTGGACGACCGGTTGAAGCGCGGACCGGAAGGATGGCGGCATCGGCTTGCGCTGATGGAGGCCGCAGATTTGAGCTGGCACACCGGTGACCGCATCAGCCAAGACCGGCTGGCGCTCTGGATCTCGCTGCGCCTGTCCGGTGTCCAGGACGACACGGCGGCGCTGGCGCGAGTCGGATGGGCGATTCGGCGACTGACGGGTGGACCGGGACCGGAGCAGGACCTTTCCGCCTTCCTCGACCGTCGCGACCCCGAGAACATCAGTGATGAGACCGAGCCGTTCGTGGATCGCGCGAGCGGTTGGCTGGATCTGATGGGGCAGGCCACGGACCTGCACCCGATCACTCGCGCTTGCGCGGGCTTTCACCTCTGGCGCCTCGCGGGGCTCGGGCAGCACGACGACCGTATGGAAGCGGCTGTCGCAGCTGCGCGGATCGCGGCCAGCGATGGAAGAGGCGCAGTCTTCACGCCTCTGGCCATGGGCGGGGCAGGGGGACTACGAGCCGGTGGTTCACCGTTCGAACGTCTGGAACGCTGGCTATACGGGATGGAAGCCGCGTGCCTGACCGCGGTGCGGCACCTTGACGATATCGAGGCATGGTCGGCGCGGGCGGAAGCCGAAATGACATTGCTCTCGGGCAGGACGCCGCCGGCCTTGCGCGCAGTGCTGACCGAATGGCCGCTCGTCTCTGCGCCAATGGCCCAGGCCCTGACGAGTGCCAGTCGCGCCGCTGTTCAGCGCAACCTTGCATGGATGCAAGAGCGGGGTCTGATCCGCGAGGTGACAGGACAGGGGCGGTTCAGGATGTGGAAGGCGACAAACTGAAGGTTAGCGTGGGTCTCACCCGCTCACTCGACAGCAGCGATAACCGCGAGCACGCGGCAGGGCGCGCAGAAACTCACCAACACTTAATGCATTTGTTGCACTTATTTCATATATGGTGGTAGAGAACAGAAACCGGAGAGGAGACCACCATGAACATGCTGGCACACCGACATCTTCCGCCCACGCCGCAGGACGCAGCGATTGCGCGCGTCTCTGGCCAGGCATTGTCACGCTTCGCCCAGGCGCGCGCGCCGTTGAAACTTCGTGTGACGGACTCCGAGCAGATGGAGCCGATCGAGCTTCCTGCGGGCGCCGTATCGCTGCTCATGGAGATCCTCGAGGCGATGGCAGCGGGGCGGGGGGTCACCATCATCCCCGAGAACGCCGAACTCTCGACCGTACAGGCCGCTGAGGTTCTGAACGTCTCGCGTCCGTTCCTGATCAAGCTGCTCGAGGATGGTGCCATACCGCATCGGAAGGTCGGCAAGCATCGCCGCGTCCGCATGGAAGACGTGATGTCCTACAAGGCCGCGATCGATACCGAGCGTGAAGCTGCGCTCGATCAACTGGCCGCCGACGCTCAAGAGCAGGACATGGGCTACCGCTCGAAATGAGCCAGTACACGGTCCTGTTCGATGCGAACGTCCTTTATCCCGCGCCGATGCGCGATGCACTGATGCAGTTGGCGGTCACAGACCTTTTCAAGGCCAAGTGGACGGCCGATATCCATCGGGAGTGGATTGATGCGCTTCTGCGCAATGAACCTCATCGGGAGCGCGCCGCGCTGGAACGAACTCGCGACTTGATGGACAGGGCCACACGCGACTGTCTGGTCACCGGCTACGAGGCATTGGTGCCGGCCCTAACACTGCCGGACCCTGACGATCGGCACGTTCTGGCGGCGGCAATCGTTGGGCGCTGTGACGCGATCGTCACGCAGAACCTGAAGGACTTCCCACCAGCGGCACTTGCGCCCTTTGGCATCGAGACCCAACACCCTGACGACTTTTTCCGGAACCAACTGTCTCTCGCGCCCGGTCTGGTCTGTTCCGCGCTGCGGAAAGTTCGCGCGCGCCTCAAGAATCCGCTCAAAAGCGTCGACGAGTATCTCGCGATCCTGACACAGCAGGGGTTGGTCGCCACGGTTGCCGACCTGGAGCAATTCGCCGACCTGCTTTGATCCCAGAACTGCCCTGACTGAATACGTTCTGGCCAGAGTTGTGGCACCCGATCCATCATCACCGCGAGATTTCGCCCGCCAGGACTGCACGCCCGTGGACTGCAAGCGTAGCAGTGAACCTCGGGCAACCGAACTGCCGGATCACGGCGACAATGCGCGCATCGTACGCCGCTTGCCCTATGACGCGACACAGGTCTGACGCGTGAAACTGGCGGTTCGAGCTTGGCGCAGCCTTGATCTGTTCGTGCAGCTCGCGCTCTCGTGGCTCTTGAACCGGCTGTGGTGCGGGGAGAGCCGGTGGGCGCGTCGCTTCTCCAAGCGAGGTGCGCCACCGGCGCATGAAGCCGAGCAGGAAACCGGCCGGAACCTTGCTGTTCCCACGGGCCCGGTTGAAGGCAAGGAAGCGTTCCCAGATCACTTGCGTATCGACGTTCCAGCAGGGTAGGGCGCTCTTCGCGGCCTTGATCAGCTCGGCCCAGCATGTTCGGAACACGTTCGAGCAACCGTCAATGTTGATCTGTCCTGTGAATATAGTTTTGTTAGATTCTTCTCTAGATAGTGATGTGTCGTCTCCGTCTGACACGAGATCGTGGGTCTGTTCGCCGTCGTCAAAGGCCGCGAAGCGGAAGAGCCAGGGGGCGAACTTGCCGTTCGACTTCTCGCGCTCAAGCTTCAGTTCAGAAGTTTCAAGCTCACTCAGCAGAACGCTCAGGTACTGGCGCGAGACGCCCATCTTCGCTGCCAGAGAGGACAGGGTGAAGGCAGCCGTGCCGCGGGGCAGGCCGTTATACCCGTCCTTCCACGCAATTCCGTCGAGGATGAGCGTGGCCAGTTTGTGCGCCGAAACAGAGAGGTCTGTCTGCGTGATCCGCCTTAGGATCAGGCCAGTCGTTGGTTCCATGGTCGTATCTCCTGAGAGAGACGATGCCATGTCGAGAGCAAACAACATTCTTGCCAGCAAAAACACTTTGCTGGTTGCAGGGGTTCGGACACTGCGCTAGAAGAACCGTGTTCAGGGGTTTTTTTCTAGCGCGGCGTCAGGCTTCTCGGTCTGGCGTCGTTTCCCTTTTTTTGGGTGATGCACTGGGCGTTGTTGCAGAACTCAGTCGGTGAAGGATTCACATCGGGAATCCATGCGGTTAGACGATCTGCATGAGCAAGCCCAAGCCCGCCCGCTACCGCACGACGAACTGGTCCAGCTACAACGATGCGCTCAGGAAGCGCGGATCGCTGCTGATCTGGCTGGACAAGGAGATGACCTGGCACGCGCCGCATGAGGGACGCCCAGGGCGCCCGCCGGTCTTTTCGAATGCCGCGATCCAGTTTTGCCTGTCGCTCAAGGTTCTGTTCAAGCTACCGCTCAGGCAGACAGCCGGAATGGTCGCGAGCCTCCTGCGCCTGGCAGGGCTAGACTGGCCCGTTCCGGACTACTCGACGCTGTGCCGCAGACAGAAGACCCTCAAGGTGCAGATCCCCTATCGCCGTGCCGAAGGGCCGCTGAATCTTCTGGTGGACAGCACCGGCATCAAGTTTCTTGGCGACGGCGAATGGCAGGCCCGCAAGCATGGCGTTCAGGGCCGCCGCCAATGGCGCAAGGTGCATCTGGCGATGGATATCGCCACCTCGGATATCCGGGCCGTCGAGTTCACCCCTAGCCGGGAAGGCGACAGCCCAGTCCTGCCGGACCTGTTGGGCCAGATCCCCGAGGACGAGGACATCGGCACCGTGACCGCGGATGGTGCCTACGATACCCGCCGCTGCCACGGCGCCGTCATCGCACGCGGTGGCACGGCAATCATACCGACCCGAAGGAACGGTCGAGCTTGGAAAGAGGACTGCCCGGCTGCCAAGGCGCGCAACGAAACCCTGCGCGCCACGCGTCACTACGGTCGGGCATTCTGGAAGCGGTGGACCGGATACCACGCCCGTAGCCGAGTGGAGGCCAAGATGCGATGCCTGAAGGCCTTCGGTGAGCGCATCGCCGCGCGGGATCCAGATCGCCAAACCGCCGAAATCCACATCCGGGTCGCCCTTGTCAATCGCTTCAACGCGCTCGGCACCGCCCACGTCGTCCGCGTGGCATGAAACTGAATGGGAAAGGGGCACTCACAACTCAGGCCGACTTTCTGCAACAACGCCCATCGCGCCCCATGTTCAAGGTGGAGCGCTGGTGAATTGAGGGCAGAAACTGAAGACGACGGCCGCATCGCCCTCATTCAATCGGACATCTGGATCGGCTTTCCCCGAGCGGAGCAAGTGCTGGACCGGCTGCATGGTCTGATTGAGATGTCGCGGCAGACCCGCATGCCTGGCCTTCTGGTGCATGGGGCGTCCGGCATCGGCAAAACAATGATCGCCCGCAACCTGTCGCGACGCTATGCGCCGGAGTATGATCCGGAGTCGGGCGTCACCCACACCCCGTTACTTCTGTTGCAGGCGCCACCCGCTCCTGATGAGCGGCGGTTCTATATGCACATCCTCGCAGCCGTCGGAGCCCCGTCGTCGACGCTGAGCCTGAAGGCGCAGAGTGTTGCCTCGCTGGAAGTTCGGGTCGTGGGCCTTTTGCGCGACCTCGGGCTGCGGATGATCATGATCGACGAAGTCCACAACCTTCTTGCGGGCACGCATAGGGAACAGCGCCGGTTCCTCAATGTCTTGAGGTATCTCAGCAACGAGCTGGAGGCATCTTTGGTCTGCTACGGTGTCAGCGAAGCCGTCGATGCCATTCGCGGCGATGTCCAACTGGCCCGTCGGCTTGATGAACACCACCTGCCGAATTGGCGCGATGATGCCGAGTTTTCGGATATGATCCAGACATTGATCGCGGCCATGCCGCTGGAGAAGAAATCCAATCTGCAAGTGCGGTCGCTCAAGCAGATCCTCGCATTAACTGGCGGGGTGACGTCCCGCATCTTTGCCTTGGTCAAGGATCTGTCCATCGACGCGATCATCAGCGGTGACGAGTGCGTCACTGATGATGCCATCGCAAAATGGACACCGGTCTGGTCGCGCCATGCAAACGCTCAGCGACGGCTCGAGAAATCTGGGGCGTGACGTGTATCCCGCTGCCGATATCGGTGACGCCAGTGCCGGACGAGTTGCTTTCTGGTTGGTTATCGCGACTGGCCGCTTCCAATCATTGCGAGGTAGCAGACCTGCTCGCCCATATCGGGATCGACGCAAAATATGCTGCAGCCCTTGATTTTGATCTCGACATGCTGGCCGCGGATAGGATTTCCGTTGCGGCGCGCTTCGATCCAGCGTTCGTGTCGTCGATGACTTTCGCGGCGATGCCGGAAGCAGAGATGCGGTTGACCGCACAGGTGCCGTTCCAGGCTTGCACAAGCTGCGCTGATGGCGGCCTTGAGCTCAGGCACTGGCGTAGGGCCTGGGCGTTCGACTGCCAGATTTGTGGTGCCCGGCTTCTTCCAAAGGCCGACAGGCAAAATGGCGCAGCGGTCTCCGAAAAGCTGGTTGATCGTGCCCGCCGGGGGGCACGGATCCTGGAGCGTGTCGCGGTGTCGGGCAGCGCGCGTCAACTACGCCGAGCCATGCGGGCGGTCACCTTCGCGATGGGACTCAAAGCTTTATGTGGAGACCCTTTCTTCGCGCTTCAAAGCCCCCGCCCGAACATAAGGCTCTTCTGCCTTGCCGCCATTGCCTCCGCCCAATCACGTCCACTGGTAAAGGCTGCGTTGTGCAGCATGGACATCGACGTCTACGCACGAGTTGCCCTGCTTCGCGCCTACGATAAGGAGCCCCGACTGCTTGCAACCGTCGACCAGATTGCTCAGCGGATGCGACTACGCGTCGGCGGTTCAGCCACCTCATCTCAAATTTAAGGGCAAGAAAGGCCGGAAAACGCGCCGTGTCTCGGATTTAAGGGCAAGGCGACACCCACTTCCGAGAGAACCAGGAACGGTTGCCTGACCATGCTGCGGCTGCCATCCATGCGTTGATCTGCCAAGCGGAGGCGATTGCCGATCAGGCTGAGGCCCTGGAGAAACGGATCCTCGAGTGGCACCGGACGCACGAGACGAGCCGGCGACTGGCGACCATTCCCGGTATCGGACCGATCACCGCCAGCGCAATTGCTGCAAATGTTCCGGATCCGAGCCTGTTCCGCTCGGCACGACAGTTCGCGGCCTGGCTAGGCCTGACGCCACGGGCGAACTCAAGCAGTGGCAAGGATCGACAGACCGGGATCAGCAAGCAGGGTGATGGATATATCCGGCGACTGCTCGTTTCCGGCGCGACTGCGGTGCTTCGCTTTGCAAGGCAGGGCGATGCCGGCAAGGCTTGGATGCTTGGGCTTAAAGCACGCAAGCGACCGAAAGTCGTTGCGGTCGCGCTCGCCAACAAGACTGCCCGGATCGCTTGGGCGCTCCTGCGCCGCAACGAGATCTACGCGGCCCCTGTCTCCTGAGCGCGGAACCGCTGACGGAATGCGTGAAGCTGAGAAGAGATGACAAACCGGTCGAACCGGGGATCGGGACACCCCAGGGGGTCAAGGCGCAGAAAGCGCGCAATTTTGATTGGGACCCGATCCGCGGACTTCATCTGGGCCAGCGGCTAGACCGCACCACAAAGGCCGTAGACATGACTGCTTTCGGCATAGGCGCGTCAATTCCCAGCTTGCGCAGCAGGGGTCGTCCAGACATGGGAACACTTGCCCTCGCCAGAGATGCCCACTGCGCGTTGGCGACGGTCCACCAATGACTTGCGCCACCGGACCTGTGGGGGAACCGGCGCAGCGCCAGTTCCCCATCGGCTCATTCTGCCGGAACCCAGGGCCGGTTATAGGCTGCCACGCGCCAATCACCGTGTTCGATGAACCGGGGGGCGCTCCCGGTTTCCAGCGCCTCGGCTGCGGCGTTCAGCGCCTCGGGCGATGTCTCGGGCCAGGCGCCCGTTTCGATCCGTTCGACCAGGGTCTCGACGATGGCCGTGCTTTCGGCAGCCGTGAACTCGCAATGGCCCGTGCCCTGGACCAGCGACTGCCGATACAGATCGCCGGTACCCTGCTCCTGCACCAGCGCGCCGTAGCCTTCCATCAGCGTGTAGGGAATGGCCCAGTCGCCCAGCATGTGGATGCGGATCGCCGGAACCTGCAGATCGCCGGTCGTCGTGCGCCCGTCTGCGGCCCAGAAATCGCGCGCATAATCCGAGGCCGCGATGCGGGGGGCGGCGTCGATCCTGGCAATGTCGGCCTGAAGGTCCAAACCGGCCTGTTCGTAGAGCGCCTCAACCGTCCGCGCCATCGCGGGTGCGGCATTCTGGTAGAAGGCGGCATAGTCGACCCCCTCGTTCCCGGAAAGTTGCTGCCCCGATGCGGCGTTTTCGAACAGAAGCCGCGAGGACCCGCCAACATTACCGCCGATGCGCAGCGCCGAGGCCACGATCATGTCGGCCATGGCGCCGGCATCCGCGGTGTCGGGTAGTTCGGTCCCCTCGACCATCCACGGCGACCACTGTCCGATGGCGAAGGCAAGCGCCAGCCGCGCGCGGCCCTCCGGGCTTTCGCCCGCCGTTTCGATGGCGGCCATCCAGGACGCACGGATCGCGTCAAGGCTGCGCTCGCCACCCGCTCCGGCATTGGGCAGGCCGACGATGGCGAGATCGCTGGCCGGACCGTGCCCAGCGGCCTCATAGCTTTCGCCCAGCAGGGTCTGCATGGCGAACCAGCCATCCAGGAAACTGCTCATGATCCAGACCGGCGTATGGGCGGCAAGCACGGCGGCACCGTCGATCCTGTCCGGGTAATCCTCGGCCGAAGCGAGGCTGTCGAGCCCTCCGCCAGAACAGCCGTATTGCAGCACCATGTCAGGAGCGCGCTCCAGGTCCGTGAAAATGTCCTGAACAGCTTGTAGATTCAGGATTTCACGCTGCGGATCGTATTGCCACAGGCGCAGCGGGTGCCGGGCGAGCCCGGCGAAGGCATAGCCACGACCGAGCAGGTCGTCATACCGCTGGACCGCTGACGCGACCGAAACGTTGCTGGCGAAATCCAGATCCCTGAGTAGTCGACCATTCCAGTTCTCGGGCACGCGGATCAGCCATGCCGTCCCGTCCGGCAGGGTTCCCGCATGTTCGTTGAAGGCGGGCTGCTCCTGCGCCGACGCGAGCGGGGCGAAGCCCGCGGTCAGAGCGAGGCAAAGCACCACCATTCCGGTCCGCGAACGCGGGCCGGCCAAATTGGCTGTCCGTGACATGAATTTCCTCCAGTTTGATGCAGCGATGAAATCCGGCTCCTCTTCCGGGGAACCATCGCCGGGAAAAACATAGATAGCTAATTATTAGTGTCAAGGGCTCTGATGCACAAATCGGCTTAAGGCCGAGGTTCCCCTTTCCCCGGACGGACTTATCCCACAGCTTCCGTGACGGGTATTCCGAGCGCGGTGTAGCCGTTCAGGACGGCGATGCGGACCTGGAGTTCGGCGACCTGTCGATCGAAGTCCCGTGCCATGAGCCGCTGGCCCAGCAACTTGATACAATGCATCTTTGTCTCGACGCGGCTTCGGCGGTGGTATCCACTCCATCGTCGCCAGAGCGCGCGGCCCAGGTATTTCGCCGCGCGCAGGGCCTCATTTCGCGCCACGGCTCCGGCGGTGATCGTCTTCCAGGGCTTCGCGTTCTTGCGGGGCGGGATGACGGCATGGGCACCGCGATCTGCAATCGCATCGTGGCATTTGCGCGTGTCGTAGGCGCCATCAGCCGTAACGCTACCGATTTCCTGGTCCTGCGGGATTTGGTCGAGAAGGTGGGTAGGATGGGCGCATCACCGATGTGGCTCCCGGTGACTTCGACGGCCCGGATCTCCAACGTTTCTTCATCGATCCCAAGGTGGAGCTTGCGCCAGACGCGCCGTTTCGGGCCGCCATGCTTGCGTGCGTGCCACTCGCCTTCACCTTCGACCTTGATCCCGGTGCTGTCGATCAGCAGGTGCAACGGCCCCTTGGAGCCGCGGTAGGGGATGTTCACGGCCAAGGTCTTCTGGCGGCGAGATAGCGTGCTGAAGTCGGGCACCGTCCAGTTCAGGCCGACCAGCCGTAGCAGGCTCTCGACGAACCCGGTCGTCTGCCGGAGCGCCATGCCGAACAGCACTTTCATCGAGAGGCACGTCTGGATAGCGGCATCGCTGTAGGTCTGCTGGCGGCCACGCCTGCCTGTCGGCGCGGCATCCCAGCTCATCTCGGGGTCAAACCAGATCGTCAGCGAGCCCCGGCGCTTGACTGCTTCATTGTAGGCTGGCCAGTTCCTGGTCTTGTAGGTCGGGGGTATGGGTCTGCTCATGCAGCCTGACTAACAGACTGGATTCGCAAGGTGAAACCTTCACAGCATTTGCGCAACATGTATAACCGCCCCTTGCGCAAGAGGGTTTCTGGATCAGTTTCGCGCGGTGTCGGGTGCTGACATGTATCCGGCCTCTGTTGCGGCCATCA
>NZ_JBZXVN010000070.1:0-3947 GCF_058892305.1 Pelagimonas sp. | reverse complement strand
CCGGCCTCTGTTGCGGCCATCATCACGCCGCGGGCCCGTATGGTGTTCGCAGGTCGGGTCCAGATCAAAGCCGCGTGCTCGATGGCACTCTGTTGCGCTCTGGTTCTCCCGATCCCGTCTCACGACCGTGCGCCAAACGTCTCCTTGCCCTCTTCCGCTCCGACGTCCTCGCGACCAGTGACGGCTTACGCCGCAGCGGTCGGAGACTGGTAGGCGCCGCCTCGGGCCATCAGCGCCCAGACGATCCGCGCCATTTTGTTCGCCAGCGCGACCCGCACCAGCATCGGCGGCTTGCGCGTCAGCATCTCGCCAAGCCATGTGCCCGGCCGGGCAGCGGCATGAACATGCCTGTCGCGTAGCCCTTAATTGTGAGATGAGAAATCCAACGAAATCAACGGCCTTGCTTTGCCCTTAAATATGATATTTTGCCTTTAAATCCGATATTTTTGCCCTTAAACCTGAGACAGGGTTCGCAGCTTCGTGTGGCAAATATTGATGGATGATGAT
Organism: Pelagimonas sp.; assembly: GCF_058892305.1. NCBI lineage: Bacteria > Pseudomonadati > Pseudomonadota > Alphaproteobacteria > Rhodobacterales > Roseobacteraceae > Pelagimonas > Pelagimonas sp. The sequence goes on along the minus strand of NZ_JBZXVN010000070.1, from coordinate 3,440 downwards.
CGCGAAGACTTCGTTGCCGCTGGTGCTGAGGAGGCGCGCAGGGCGGCCGTTCTGCGTCCGCTTGTTCAGGCATATCTCAAAGGAACTGGCAGTCTGGAAAGTGGCATCAATGACGCCGTTTGGGAGCTTGGTGTCAGCAGGGCGACTGTCTGGCGCTGGATAAAGCGTCTGGCCGAAGAGGGTGGGCGCACCAGCGCGCTGGCTTCTCGGAAACGGGGCCGCCCGACTGGTACAACCTTGATATCCGGCAAGGTGGAAGCGGTGATCGAAGAACATCTTCGCCGTTATTTCTTACGGCGGGAACGCCCAAGCCTGTCGCGCATCGTGACAGAAATCCGAAGCGCGTGCTGGCAGCAGGGCTTGCAACCGCCGACACGTCGGACGGTTCAGCGCAGGCTGGATGCAATGGATGCCCGTGAAATTGCCAAGGCACGCGAAGGCGCAAAGGCGGCCCGCCAGAAATTTGCGCCGGTCGTAGGCGACAACAAGGCAAACCGGCCACTGGAGGTCGTGCAAATCGACCATACGCCTGCGGACATCATTCTCGTCGACAGTTTTGAACGCAAACCAATTGGGCGGCCTTGGGTCACGCTGGCGATCGACGTCGCAACGCGGATGGTGACCGGATATTACACCTCTCTCGAGGCACCTTCGCGTCTGTCGGTGGCGCTTTGCCTGACACAGGCTGTGGCCCCCAAGGCGGAACTTCTGGCGGAATTGGTGCGCAATGTTCCTTGGCCCGCGCAGGGTAAACCGCATAGCATCCACGTCGATAACGGGCGCGATTTCCGGTCGCATGCCTTTCGGTCGGCATGTGCAGAATGGGGGATCGATCTGGTCTATCGGCCGCCAGGCAGTCCTCATTTCGGAGGGCACATCGAACGATTGATCGGCACGATGATGGGGGCCGTGCACCTGTTGCCTGGAACAACGCAATCCTCGGTCGTGGCCAAGGGCGACTATGACGCCGAGGGCATGGCCACGATGACCTTAAGCGACTTCGATCGCTGGTTTGCTCTGGAAATCTGCCGCTACAACAACAGCATTCATTCAAGTCTTGGCTGCACGCCCGTTGCCAAATGGGAGGCGCTCTCAGAGCAAATGATGGGCGATATCCCCTTCGAGATTGAAGCCTTTCGGGTGAGCTTTCTGCCAAGTGAACTGCGCAAGGTCAGGCGTGACGGCATCCATCTGTTCCAGATACGGTACTGGTCCGATGCGCTTGCAGGCCACATCGGGCGCGGGGATGGAAAGGTGGTCGTCCGCTACGACCCTCGCGACCTCTCGGTGATCTGGGTCGAACTGGATAATGACCGATACGTCGAAGCTCGGTACCGAAACCTGGAAATTCCGCCTGTGTCGCTCTGGGAATATCGCGAAGCCATGAGGAATGCCCGTGCCCTTGGCAAGTCCGGGTCCAATGAGCTGGTCCTGGCTGAGCTGATCCGACAGCAACGCCAAATCGAGTCTGAAAGCCGGAGCCTGACGAGGGCCGAACGCCGATCCCGTGAAAGAAAAGGGACATTGGAGGGCGCCAACTCGGCCGTCTCAACAACCGAAGGGCTGCGCGCGATCGATACGGGTGATACATCGCGCCCATTGTTCAAGGTGGAGAGATGGTGAATTGAGGGCAGGAAAAACAGAGGAAGACGGTCGGATCACCCTCATTCAATCGGATATCTGGATTGGCTTTCCGCGGGCCGAACAAGTTCTGGACCGTTTGCAGTGTATGATCGAAGCGCCAAGGCAAACCCGTATGCCTGGCCTTCTTGTGCATGGCGCGTCCGGGATCGGAAAGACGATGATCGCCCGCAATCTTTCGCGCAGATATGCACCGGAATATGACCCAGCATCGGGAATTACGCGAACGCCGCTGTTACTGTTACAAGCACCACCAGCTCCCGACGAACGACGGTTCTATCTGCACATCCTGGCGACCGTCGGGGCACCGGCCACGGCACTGAGCGCGCGCGCTCAAAATGTGGCCTCCCTCGAAGTCCGTGTCGTCGCGCTCTTGCGCGACCTTGGCCTGCGGATGATCATGATCGACGAAGTCCACAACCTCTTGGCCGGGACCCACCGCGAACAGCGCCGCTTTCTCAATGTTCTGCGGTATCTCAGCAATGAACTCGAAGTGTCGCTGGTCTGCCTGGGGGTCAGCGAGGCCGTCGATGCCATCCGTGGTGATATCCAGCTTGCCAGGCGGCTGGACGAACATCACCTTCCAAACTGGCGCGACGACGCCGAGTTCTCGGACATGATCCAGACACTCATCGCGGCAATGCCCCTCGAGAAGAAATCCAATCTGAAGGTCAAGTCACTAAAGCAGATACTTGCGCTGACCGGCGGGGTGACCTCGCGCATCTTCGCCCTGATCAAGGATCTTTCCATCGACGCCATTGTCACAGGTGATGAATGCATCACCGATGACGCAATCGCAAAATGGACGCCGGTTTGGTCGCGCCATGCGAACCCCCATCGGCGGCTCGAGAAGTCCGGGGTGTGAAGCCGCACCCGCTGCCCAAGACTGTCGCGCCGCTGCCCGACGAGTTGTTGTCAGGTTGGTTGTCTAGGCTGGCGGCGGCCAACTACTGTGATGATGCGGAACTACTGGCTCATCTCAGAATCGATACCGCGCATGGCACCGCCTTGAACTTCAACGTCGACGCGGCTGCGGCGGCGAAGATTGCCAACGCCGCACGGATTGACCCAGATGTTGTGCGATCTTTGACCTTCCCAGCAATGACGACACGAGAAGCCTCGCTGACGGCCCAGATACCATTCCAGCATTGCCTGCAATGTTCCAGAGAGGGCCTTTCGCTCAAGCATTGGAGGCGAGCCTGGGCATTCGACTGCCAGGTTTGTGGGACGAGACTTGTGCCGACGCTCGGCAAGGCCAGTGGCGAACAGATGCCCGAAAAGCTGATAAATCGTGCGCGCAACGGCGCCGCGCGGCTTGAATACGCCGCGCGATTACGCAGCTCCAAGCAATTTCGGCGCGCAATGCGCGCGGTCACCTTTGCCATATCATTAAAGGCCTTCCGCGGAGATCCGTTATACGCTCTTCAGGGCCACAGGCTGGAAGTAAGGCTGTTTGGCCTTGCTGCAATTGATGCAGCCCAATCCCGTCCACTGGTCAAAGCGGCCATCTCAAGCTCCGGCATCGACGACTATGCAAGGGTTGCTCTATTGCGCGCCTTCGATAAGGAGCCACGTCTGCTTGCCGCGGTTGTTTACATCGCCCGGCAGCGCGCGAAAAGCATAGGCGCGATGGCAGTGGAATCTCATAATTAAGGGCAAAAAATATCCCCGAACGCGTCGTGTCTCAGATTTAAGGGCAACGCGACAGCGACTACGACGTGGTGGTTATCGACAGCCCACCAGCTCTCGGGTTCTTGACTTTAACTGGCCTCTACGCTGCGACCTCGGTCATCGTGCCG
>NZ_JBZXVN010000069.1:0-24124 GCF_058892305.1 Pelagimonas sp. | reverse complement strand
CAGAAATACAGGAGGATTGATTGTTTTAACAAGGATGTCGGACGTCTGTGCGTGTGCGCAGAAATTGGATGCCGAGACGATCAAACCAGTAAGTGATGTGGGCGTTGACTTTGCCTATTGAACTAGGAAAGCCTCGGGACATGACCTCCTTGGAAGAGATTGTTGAATATTGCAATCATCCCCTTGTTCTTGGGGGAGACGTGACAAAGTGTGCGTCACAACGGGAAGGGCGCTCAATCGCGCTATGTCCAGCGTAATCAGGCACAGTCTCTTACGATAACTGAGGCAGAGGTTGCAGTGCTTGCGCTGCATATTGTGCCCCCTCGGGAACGAGAGTTCCGACCTGAAATATGAGCTTTTGGTGGCTGTCGAACGGAATGCCTTAGACATTTTTTGCGTTTTCCAACATTTGGAAATCTTGGCCGAAAGAGGGCACCGCTTCTGGCTATATAAAAGCCTATGGGCGAAAACCGGGATCAAGTTCGTGCCAAGCTGACAAATTACCTCAACAAAGCCAATGCCATAAAGAGGCTTGGTTTTCGATACAGATCAAGATGTTCCGAACATCGGAGTTAAGATGTGGCAAAACCAGCCAAAGGGCAAAAAAATCCCGCCGGCAGACGTTGAAAACAGAGTTTTGAACCAATAGCGCCCAACTTCACCGGTTACTGCCATCCATTTGATCTATACGCGCCCGGCCAGCCTTGAACGATGAGCAGATTTGCTCAGGACCGAATCCCAATCACCGCAACATGAAGGTGCCTTATCAAACCGCCCAAACGCGCGCGTAAGGGAGCATGCCAAAACTCTCGCCGTTGTAGGTCAGTCTTCCGCCGGACAGAAGATCGCGGTGTTCGGTGACGCCGGCGTCCAGAAGCCATGTTCGCGGAATATCTACGTGTCGATCCGAGAAGTTGAACAAACAAATCACCGGACCTGTGGCGGCATACCGACGGAAGGCAAAGATTTCAGGCGCGTCGGGGAACAGGATACGGGTTGGCACGGCACCGTGTAATTGCGGGGTTTCCTTGCGGCGCTTCATAATTGCTGATGTGCCGTCCAAAACGGCCTTCGCCGCGCCGAATTGGGCTTGGGCGCGGTCCCAGTCCATTTCAGGGCGGTGGAGCCAACGGCTGTCATGGGCCCGCAGCGTATCCTCGGCGTAGTCATAAGCGTTGAGCATCGCAATCTCGTCGCCCATGAAGATCAATGGGATGCCGCCATAACTCGCAATCAAGGCCGTACCCAAAAGCATCCGGTGAACTGCCAATGCTTCGGCGTCCTTGTCGTGTTCGTCCAAGGCTTTTTCAAGTCCCGCCAATGCCGCCAAAGTGCCGGAAATGCGGCTGTCTCCTGTTTCTTCGTTGACCTGAAAATACTCGCCGCGGGCAAAGCTGCTCTCGATTTCTCCGGTATAGAATTTCGACAAATATTCGCGGTGCAACTGGCCCGATATGCCAACTGCGCTTGCGTCTTCGTCGGTAACGGCCCAACCGATATCGTCATGGCAGCGCAGGTAGGTGGTGTAGGTGGCGTTGGTCAGGGTTTCGGGGAAGTTTTCGGCCAAAACATGGCGCATCAGGCGCGTATCTTGGGTGGCAAGCGCCCCCCAGAACTGCACCATCAGAGAATTGTGATAGGCCAGATTGCCCTCGCGTCCGTCGTTCTCTCCGCGTCCGAAATAGGTGAGCATCTCGGCTGGGCCGGTGATCGCCTCTTCGAGGTGGATAACCGAGGCCGATGCGATGCGAGAGGCCGCCCGTAGAGCGCGCAATATCATGTGCACCTCTGGTTCCGACTGGCAGCGGGTGCCTTTGCGTTTCCACATGAAGGCCACGGCATCAAGGCGCAGCACATCCACGCCTTGATTGGCAAGGAACAGCGTAACCTTGACGATTTCGAGAAAGACCCACGGGTTGGACCAATTCAGGTCCCATTGGTGGGTGTTGAAGGTGGTCCAGACCCATTTGTTGATATCGGGCAGGTAGGTGAAGTTGCCCGGCGCGTCGTTGGGGAAAATCTCTACAAGGTTTTCTTCGAACTCTTTGGGTTCCGAGTCGTCTTCGAAGAAGTAGTAGAAGTCCTGGAAATAGGGATCGCCAGCGCGGGCTTTTTCGGCCCATTCATGTTCTTGCGCGGTGTGATTCAGGACCAGATCAATACACAGAGACATGCCCGCTTCGCGTAGGTTCGTCGCCAGGTCGGCCAGATCGTCCATGGTGCCAAGCTCGGGGTTGATCGCGCGGTAATCTTGCACCGAATAGCCGCCGTCATTGGGGCGCGGGCGAGGTTTTAAGCAGGGCAACAAGTGCAGGTAGTTGACGCCGAGGTTTTGCAGATAGGGGATTTTGGTGCTCACGTCTGCCAGCTTGCCCGTGAAACGATCTGTGTAGCAGGAATAGCCCACCATATTCGACCTTTGGAACCAATCCGGTTCCAGATCCCGTTGCAGGTCTAACCGTTTCAGATCGGCAGACCGGTTGCGCCAGCTCGTTTTCAGCTCTTTCAGCAGGGCCTTGCGGAATTTGTCATAATCCGGTCGGTGCCCGTAAAGGCGCTCCAGCATTGGCCAAAGGTCCGGTCCGCTACGATCGAGGCGGAGTTGCAAGAGTTGTGCTTGAGATAATGCTGACATGGGGCTTCAGGTAATGACATCGGGGCCAGTACGGCCGGTTTTGGTTTTGATTTGAACGAGTGTTTCAGCGGCGTCGATGACTGCGGCAAGCGCCTCTTGCGGATCAAGGTCGAGGGAATGCGTCTCCAACCGTTCCAGATATAGCCGCAGCGTCGCGCCCTCGGTGCCCGTGCCGGACAAGCGCAGCACGATGCGGGCGTCGCCAGATAGGCGAATGCGAATTCCTTGATTCTTCGATACCGAGCCATCGACAGGGTCGTGATAGGAGAACTCGTCCGCATGGGTGACGGTGAGGCCCGCGATCTCACGTCCGACCAGATCATCCAGACGTGCCCGCAGGTCATCCACGATGCCATTGGCGGTGAGGCTGTCAACGGCTTCATAATCATGGCGGGAATAGTAGTTTCGCCCGTAGGCGGACCAGTGATCGGCCATAATTTGGGGTAAGGATTTGCCCGTCTTGGCAAGGATGTTCAACCACAGCAGCACTGCCCAGAGGCCGTCCTTTTCGCGGACATGGGTAGACCCTGTTCCGGCGCTTTCCTCTCCGCACAACGTTGCGCGGCCTGCGTCCAGAAGGTTGCCAAAGAATTTCCAACCGGTGGGCGTTTCATAAGCGTCAATGCCTTTGGCCGCTGCCACACGGTCCACTGCGGCAGACGTCGGCATGGAGCGGGCGACACCGGCCAGACCCTCGGCATAGGCTGGGGCCAGATGGGCCAAATCAGCCAGAATTGCGAGACTGTCTGAAGGGCTGACATAGGAATGCGGCCCAACGATTAGATTGCGGTCTCCATCACCGTCTGAGGCCGCCCCGAAATCAGGGGCCGCGTCGCTATACATCTCGTTCATCAGGGTCTTGGCCCAGACAGGATTGGGGTCAGGGTGGCCGCCGCCGAAATCGGGGCTCGGCTGGCCGTTGATTACTGTACCTGTCACCGCGCCAAGACGACCCTCGAGGATCGCTGTGGCATAGGGGCCAGTTACCGCGTGCATGGCGTCAAAGCGCATTCGAAAGCCATTGGCAAAGAGCCCTGCGATGGCGTCCATATCGAACAGTTTTTCCATGAGCGCTGCGTAGTCCGCTACAGGGTCGACGACTTCGACCACCATGTCTGCGATATGGTGCTGACCTATGGCGCTCAGGTCCACTGGTTGTGCGTCAAGGATATGATAAGCCTCAAGGGTCTGGCTGATCGCATAGATGCGGTCGGTCGTGGCCTCATTGGCAGGGCCGCCATTTGGGCCGTTGTATTTCAGGCCGAAGTCCGCGTCGATACCGCCGGGGTTATGGCTTGCCGACAGGATCAAACCGCCGTCGGCTTGGCGCAACCGGATCAGATGAGAGGCTGCAGGTGTGGACAGGATGGACCCTTGTCCTACAATAATGCGCGCAGCTCCGTTGGCAGCGGCCATACGCAGGATTGTCTGGATCGCCTCAGCGTTAAAGAACCGACCATCCCCACCAACCACCAACGTTTTACCCGCCACCCCGTCGATGGCCTCGAAAATCGACTGGACGTAGTTCTCAACATAGTCAGCCTGCATAAAGACGCGAGTTTTCTTGCGCAATCCGCTGGTGCCAGGTTTCTGCCCTTCGATCGGGCGGGTGAGGTGCCGGGTCATGACTTTGCGTCCTCATCTGTTGGTAAGAGCTCAAAAGAAACAATCGTGTCGCCAGCGACGTGAACATCAATCGGGCTAACGGGCTTTAGCGTATCGCTGGCCGTGTCCATCACCCGCAACCATGCGCTCCCCTCTGGGGCCTCCGGCAGGGTGATGTCTATGGCCTTGCCGCCGTTGATCACAACATAGAGCGGCGCGAAGTGAGGCGCATAGCTAGGCGTGCCCTCGGCCATCCGCAACTCCATGCATAGGCAGCGAAGATTTGGCGTGTTCCAATCTTCATTGCCCATCTCGCCTCCATCAGCACGGCGCCAATAAAGATCCTTTTCGCCGCCCTCGTCAGTGGGATGGCCATGCAGAAACCTTTTTTGCCGCAACACAGGGTGCTTTTGACGGAATGCGATGATGTTTTGACAAAAGGTCAGGAAATCCGGATCGCTGCCGTCCCATTTGACCCAACCGATTTCATTGTCCTGACAATAAGCGTTGTTGTTACCCGACTGGCTGTTTCCCAATTCGTCACCCGCGAGGATCATCGGAACCCCTTGCGACAGCATCAACGTAGCAACCATGTTGCGACGGCGCAGGGCGCGCAAGGCGTTCACGTCTTTGTTGTCCGTCGGCCCCTCAAACCCGCAATTGTCTGAACAATTGTTGTCATGGCCGTCAAGATTGCCTTCGCCGTTGGCCTCGTTATGTTTGGTGTTGTAGCTCACCGTGTCCATCAGGGTAAAGCCGTCATGGGCGGTCAGAAAGTTGATGGAAGAGGTGGCAGGCCGCCCGTCGTGGTCGAAATTCGGGGCCGAGCCTGCGACCCGTTCGGCCAGCGAACGGCCCATACCCGCGTCACTGCGCCAGAATTTGCGCAGGTCGTCGCGATATTTATCGTTCCATTCTTTGAACGGCGCGGGAAAGGCACCCAACTGATAGCCGCCCGGTCCCACATCCCAAGGCTCGGCGATCAGTTTGACGCGGTTGAGGACCGGATCCTGACGCACCGCCCGCATAAACGGCCCATCGCGGTTGAACATCCCGTTCTCTCGCGCGAGCGTAGAGGCAAGGTCAAATCGGAAGCCGTCCACATGCATGACCTCGACCCAGTAACGCAGGCTGTCCATGACCATCCTCAGCACAAAGGGATGGTCCATGTCGATTGTATTGCCGCAGCCCGTATCATTGACGTAGTAGCGCCGGTCATGGGCCAGCCGGTAATAGCTCGCATTGTCAAAACCGCGGAAGGATAGGGTGGGGCCAAGGTGGTCGCCTTCGGCAGTGTGATTATAGACCACATCCATCAGCACTTCGATGCCCGCCGAATGGAACCGCGCCACCATTTGTTGGAATTCCGCGATGTCCCCCGCGCTCATGTAGCGGGGTTCGGGGGCGAAGAACCCGTAGGTCATATAGCCCCAGTAGTTGCGCAGCCCTTTTTCTTGGAGAAACCCATCATCCACAAAGGCCTGTGCGGGCAGCAATTCAATAGCTGTCACCCCCAGGTTGGTAAGATGGTCCAGCATCGGATCGGACGCCATGCCAAGAAACTTGCCGCGGTGGGGCACATCTTCGCGCAGGCGGGTCAGGCCCTTCACATGGGCTTCATAGAGCACCGTTTCGGACCACGGGCGGGTATGACGGTGGTGTTCTGAACGTCCCCAACTGAATGTGGGGTCCACGACCACGGAACGCGGTATGTACCGCGCGGAATCGCGGCGGTCGTAACTGAGGTCGGCATTGCTGTGGCCGATCTTGTAGCTGTGCACTGCCGGATGCCATGTGAGCTTACCTGCAAGACTTTTGGCGTAGGGGTCGATCAGGAATTTGTTGGGGTTAAACCGGTGCCCTTGCGATGGTGCATAAGGGCCATGGACGCGATAACCATATTGCTGGCCTGGCCGCAGCCCTGACACATAGCCATGCCAGACATGGCCGTCCCGTTCTGCAAGATCGAACCGCACCTCTTCCTGACCGCGCTCATTGCACAGGCACAGAGTGACCTTTGTGGCGTGCTGGGAAAACACCGCAAAGTTGACACCTTCGCCATCAAAGGTCGCGCCCATGGGCGTCGCGCGCCCAGCGGAGAGTTGGTAAGTCTGCATATGGTTTTAGCACTCAAGTGTTTCATAGATGGCCTTATAGGCCTTCGCAGAGCTGTCCCAGCCAACCGGTTGGGCCATAGCGTTGCGTTGCATTTTGGCCCAGACCTTTGGTTGGGCGTAGATGTCGCACAGTTTGGCGATCTCTCCGATCAAGGCACCCGTGGCAACGGGAAAAACCTGAAAGCCCGTGCTGACGCCCTTGGCGATCGCAGCGGGACTGGCGGGGATCACTGTGTCGGCCAATCCGCCCGTCATCGCCACAAGCGGCAAGGTGCCATAGGCCAAGCCATAAAGCTGCGTCAGCCCGCAAGGTTCAAATCGCGACGGCACAAGGATCGCGTCACCGCCCGCGATTATCCGATGTGACAGCGCCTCGTCATAGCCGATCTTGACGGCGACATTCGGGTCATCAACCGCTTTAAACGCCTTTTCTAACGCCGGATCTCCCGACCCGAGCAACGCCAATTGACCGCCCCGCGCCAGCAAAGTTGGGAGCGCGGAAAGTAACATGTCAAAGCCCTTTTGCTCTGTCAGACGAGAGACGACAACGCACAGTGGGCCGTCGGCCTTTGGTAGGCCGAATTCCTGCTGAAGTGCTGCCTTGTTCGCAGCTTTGCCGCGTGGGCTTTTGTAGGGTTTGATTTCTGCGTCCGTTTCCGGTGACCACACGGTCTGGTCAATCCCGTTCAGGATGCCGTGCAGATCGGCGCGGCGGGCGGTCAAGACACCCTCCAATCCCATACCAAACTCGGGCCGCATCAACTCGGCCGCATAGGTCGGGGACACGGTCGTCAGCACATCGGCATAAACAAGCCCTGCCTTGAGCGCAGAAATATTGCCGTAGTACTCCAAGCCGTCTGGCGTGAAATCCGCCATATCAAGACGTAACGCCATCGCCCGATCCACGCTGGCAATCCCCTGAAAGGCGATGTTGTGGATTGTCATCACTGTGCGGACATCCGTGCCTGCAGTGTGGATGTAATAAGGTGCTAGGCCTGCCTGCCAGTCATGGCCGTGCACAATATCCGGCCGCCAGTCGCCAAGGGTCCCGGCGGCAATTTCGGCGGCCGCGAAACTCAGCGCGGCGAACCGTTCTGGGTTGTCGGGCCAATCGTGTCCATCGGGGCCGGCATAGATGCTGCCTGCGCGGTCAAACAAATGCGGCGCGTCCAACACGAGCAAGTCAAGCCCCGCTGCCTGTCCTGCCAGAATGCGCACAGGCCCGCCAAAGAAGTCACCCGACGCCCATTGCTCAACCAATCCCTTGGCTTGTGCCATTACTGCCGGATAGCCAGGCAACAAAATACGCATCTCGACGCCCAAGGGCGCTAGCGCACCGGGCAAGGCCCCAGCGACGTCAGCCAGCCCCCCGGTTTTTACCAAAGGGGCGCATTCCGACGTGACTGAGAGAACCTTTGTCATTGTGCGGCTTGCCATTTTTCAACCATCGGCTGCGTAATAAGCGTTGTGCCTTTCTCCGTCACGCGAAAGAACTTGGCGTCCTCGGTCGGGTCTTCACCAATGATCAAGCCTTCGGGGATCACAACACCGCGGTCAATCACGCAATTGCGCAGTCGCGCAGAGCGGTTCACCACCACATTTGGCAGGACAACAGCATGATCCAGAACCGCATAGGAATTACTATGGACATTGGTGAAGAGCAGCGAATTGCGCACCTCAGTGCCGGAAATGATGCACCCACCCGACACCATGGACGAAATCGCTATGCCGCGACGGTCTCGTTCATCGTGGATAAATTTGGCGGGCGGCGCGCTTTCAGAGTAGGTCCAAATGGGCCAGTCGCGATCCCAAAGGTCTAGATCCGGCGTGAAGTTTGTAAGGTCAATGTTGGTCGCCCAAAACGCATCCACCGTCCCAACGTCGCGCCAGTAGCTCGGCGCGCCTTCGGCACGCACGCAGCTCTCGTCAAACCGGTGTGCTATGGCCTTGCCATTCTTCACAATCTCGGGGATCAGATCGTGGCCGAAGTCGTGGGACGAATTGGTGTCCGCGGCGTCTTCTAGCAACATGTCCCGCAAGAATTTCCAGTTGAAAACGTAAATACCCATCGACGCGAGCGCCATGTCTGGGTCATCCGGCGTTGCAGGCGGATCGGCGGGTTTTTCCAGAAACGACGTGATTTCTGACGCCTCGTTCACAGCCATTACACCAAATGCGCTGGCCTCTTTACGGGGCACCGTCAGACAGCCGACGGTCACATCAGCGCGCTGTTCGACATGCTGACGCAGCATCAATTCGTAGTCCATCTTGTAGATGTGATCACCCGCAAGAATGACGATGTAGTCGATGCCGTAGCTGTCGATAATGTCGATGTTCTGGGTGACGGCGTCGGCTGTACCGCGATACCACATGTCTTCGGAGACACGCTGCGACGCGGGCAGAATGTCGAGGTACTCGTTGCGTTCTGCCTGAAAGAAGTTCCAGCCCCGTTGGCAATGACGGATCAGGGAATGCGCCTTGTATTGGGTCGCCAGCGCCAAGCGCCGGATGCCGGAATTGACCGCGTTGGATAGGGCAAAGTCGATGATGCGTGTCTTACCACCAAAGTAGACCGCCGGTTTCACGCGCAGATCTGTCAACTCCTGCAGGCGCGATCCGCGCCCGCCCGCCAGCACAAAGGCCATTGAGCGCTGTGCCAATCTGTTGGTCTGTGTCATGTGGTTTTCCTCCCCTTATGACCTGTGGCGCAAGAACACTGTCGCCAAAGGCGGCACCACCACGTCGATGAATTGCGCATGTCCATCCCAGTCTCCCGTCTGGGTCTGAACTTGCCCGCTATTGCCCCGATCGCCACCGCCATAGGCCGCGGCATCTGTATTCAACACCTCATCCCACACGCCCGCTTCGGTGACACCAATGCGCCACTGTCGTTCTATAGGGGTAAAGTTGCAGACCACCACCACAGGCGCATCGCCCGCATCACCGCGCCGTTCAAACGCGGTCAGCGATTGCGCCGGATCGTTGGCCAGCCAGCGGAACCCCGACGGGTCACAATCGCGGCGGAACAGGCTGGGCGTGTCACGGTACAGATGGTTCAGATCGCGCACCAGATCCTGCATCCCGCGATGGTTATCCCTATGCAGCGCGTCCCAGTCGAGCGAGACGTCATGGTTCCATTCCGACCATTGCGCAAATTCGCAACCCATGAAGAGCAGCTTCTTGCCCGGGTGGCCCCACATGAACCCGTAATACGCCCGCAAGTTGGCGAATTTTTCCCACTCATTGCCCGGCATCTTTTCGATCATTGAGCCTTTGCCATGCACGACCTCATCATGGCTGATCGGCAACACGAAGTTCTCGGTAAACGAAAAATCTATGGGGAAGGTCATCAGATGATGATCGTATTGGCGATAAATCGGGTCTTTTTCGATGTAGCGCAGGGTGTCGTTCATCCAGCCCATGTTCCATTTGAACCCAAAGCCAAGCCCACCGGCGTCCACCGGAGTCGACACGCCAGGGAAGGCGGTACTTTCCTCGGCCACGGTTATGATGCCCGCAACCTCGCCATAGGCGACGGTGTTCATTTCTTGGAGGAAACCGATGGCCTCATAATTCTCGCGGCCGCCATCGGTGTTGGGCACCCATTCGCCAGCATCGCGCGAATAGTCGCGGTAGAGCATCGAAGCCACCGCATCCACGCGCAGCCCGTCGATGTGATATTCCGAAAGCCAATAGGTGGCATTGCTGGTCAAGTAGTTGCGCACCTCGGTTCGGCCATAATTGTAGATCAGCGTGTTCCAATCTTTGTGAAACCCTTCGCGTGGATCGGCATGTTCATAGAGATGCGTGCCGTCGAATTGGGCCAATCCATGGGCATCTGACGGGAAGTGCCCAGGCACCCAGTCAAGGATCACCCCCAACCCCGCCTTATGTGCGGCCTCCACCAGGTCGCGGAACTCATGCGGAGACCCGAAACGGATTGTCGGGGCATAGAGGCCAACGGGCTGATAGCCCCAAGACCCATCAAAGGGGAATTCCGTTATGGGTAGGAACTCCAAATGGGTGAAGCCCATATGCTGAGCGTAGTCCACAAGCTCGGTCGCCATTTCTTTATAGGACAGCATCCGCCCGTCTTCGGCGCGCCTCCAAGACCCCAGATGCACTTCATAGATTGAGATTGGCTTGTCGCGCTGCTGCGCGTTGGCGCGGGTCTCCATCCAAGCGTCGTCTTTCCAGCCATAGCCGGTGATGTCGCGCACCACTGACGAAGTCTGCGGCGGGTGCTGCGCACCGAACCCCATCGGGTCGGCCTTCATGAAGGTGGCACTCCCCTTGGGCGCGATCTCATATTTATAAAGCGTACCGTCGCCCAAACCCGGTAGAAATACCTCCCAGACGCCGGTATGGCCCATGCGTCGCATCGGGTGTTGCGCGCCGTTCCAGTGATTGAAATCGCCGACGACCGACACACGGTCCGCATTTGGGGCCCACACGGCGAAATGCGTGCCTGCCACGTCCTCATGTGTCCTCACATGAGCACCAAGAGCTTTCCACAAATGGCGGTGGGTGCCTTCTGCGATCAGATGTTGATCCATATCGCCCAGCACGGGGCCAAAACGATAGGGATCTTCAAATTCCACTTCTGTGTCGTCGAAATCCGCAATCAGGGTGTGCGCGAATTTGCTATTGGGTACAGGCCCACCAAACAACGCGTCTTTGAGGCGGGGCAGCTCCACCTTTTTGCGCCCCACCTTGGCCGTGACACGATCCGCGCCAGGAACAAGAGCGGTGACCCATGCCTTGCGCCCCTGTTTGTGACACCCCAGAACCGAGAAAGGATCACCATGCTGTCCGATCAACAACGCATCGACATCATTCCAGGTCAAACATGGGGGTAGTTCAATCATTTTCCGGCCTCAAAGCGCTTTGGTTAGATGGTTGATAGAGTATTTCGGCCTCAATTTGAAGTCTTTTCGATTAGGTGCGGCGGCCGATGAGGAACCCGTTTGGCCCCAACTTCACGTCGCGGCCTGTCATCTTGGCCTCTTGACCGAGCAATTCGGTGGCCGCAAATGGCAAGGTCACCGCCGCAGTTTTCGGCGACAGATTATAGGCACAGACCACATCATCGCCACGTGTGAAGGCCAAGATCGGCTCCTCAGTGTCGATGAACGCCATCTTTCCGTCACGCAGTTCGGATGAGGACCGGCGCAGGGCCAACATCTCTTTGTAGGTGGACAACACGCTATCATCGCCATGTTCAGACACCGCACGGGCGGCCTGCTGTGGCTTCACTGGCAGCCAAGTGGCATTCGCCTTTGAGAACCCGCCATTGGGGGCCTTGGCATCCCACACCATTGGCGTGCGGCAACCATCGCGGCCCTGTCTTTCTGGCCAAAAGTTGATTGCCTCTGGGTCGGTCAGTTCGTGGAACTCCAGCTTGGTGTCGGTTTGCCCCAGCTCCTCGCCTTGGTACAGGCAGATAGAGCCTTCAAACGCCAACAACATCGCCGCCGCCTGTTTGGCCAGGGCGTCTTGCGACACGCCGTGCTCCATCCAGCGGGTCACGTGGCGCGGCACGTCGTGGTTGGAAAAGGCCCAGCAGGGCCAGCCATCAGGCGCGTTCCCAAAGAAGTTCTCGATCCGGCTGCGGAAGTGTTTGGCGGTAAAGTCCGGCCCCAGCATCTCAAAACTATAGGCCATGTGCAGGCGCTGACCACTGGTGTAGTCCCCCATCAGTTCGATAGAATGGTGGCTGTCGCCAACTTCCCCGACCATGGTTCGCGCGTCGTATTGATCGAGCAGAGCGCGCATCCGCTCCAAAAAGCCGATATTCTCGGGCCGGTTCTTGGAAAACAGCGTGTACTGCATTTCGAACGGGCGCACAGCCTCTTGGGCCCATGGCAGGTGGTTGCATGCATTGTCGCGCAACAATTGATCATGGAAGTAGAAGTTCACTGTATCAAGGCGGAAACCGTCGACGCCGCGATCCAGCCAGAACTTCATAACGCCCAACAGGTAGTCCTGCACATCCGGATTATGGAAGTTCCAGTCGGGCTGTTCCTTCAGGAAGTTGTGGAAATAGTACTGACGTCGCCGCGCGTCCCATTCCCAGCTGGATCCGCCAAAGATCGCAAGCCAGTTGTTGGGTGGTGTACCATCGGGTTTCGGGTCGGCCCAAACGAACCAATCTGCCTTATCATTGGTACGCGACCGGCGGCTTTCTTTGAAGTATTCGTTCTCTTCTGACGCATGGCTAAGGACTTGATCAATGATCACCTTCAGCCCAAGCTCATGGGCCTTTTCGATCAGCGCGTCGAAGTCTTCCATGGTTCCAAAGGTCGGGTCGATGCCGGTGTAGTCGGCCACGTCATACCCCATATCCGCCATCGGAGAGGTAAAGATCGGGGACAACCAAATCGCGTCAACGCCCAAGGCGGCGACATGATCCAATTTAGACGTAATGCCTTTCAGATCGCCAACGCCATCGGCGTTGCTATCCATGAACGAGCGAGGGTAAATCTGATATGTAACGGAACCCCGCCACCAGTCTTGATCACTTGCCACGGTTCGAATCCTTCTGATGTTAGCGCTCACATCGACGCACTAGTCGATTTGGAGACTGTTTCGCAAGTAGAACTTGCAAAAAATCGCGTGGCGGGCCCCAAGTCACAGTATTCCGTTCATCAATCGCCAAGGGTTTGGTGCCGACTGTGTATACGGGGGACTGAGATTCCAATTGGCGCTTGGACTATCGCTTAATTTTGGAAATTTGTTTTGCGATTTCCTGTCTGCTTTCAGAGCTTATAGACTGTGAGATATGTATCGCTACTCCCGCACAATGGGCTTTGACGCATTGAGACACCGATCAGACAATCCACGTCGGCCTTAAGAAAGCGGTACGGCAGCGCCGGACCAGGTCCGCAGTGACCGCTTTGGGACGGCTGCGCTCTGGTGTGATCACTCCAGCTGAGTCGCAGCGCGAGAACATGCCGTTTAGAAAGCTACGCGGAGACAGGATAGCTTTCAGCCGCATACAAGCCAAAGAACGTTAAGTACATCAGCCTCTAAAGCGCTGCTGCCTCTTCATGGATGGGGAAGGAGTGCCTGCCTTGGGCTACTCAACGCTCAAGCTGTTCGGCCCGCGAAACTTAGGTTGAGATCCTGTTTGGTAGCAATGAAATCCCCAAAGGCTAACGTCGTCACCCGACTGTGTAGCAAAAAGCAGACGGTTTGGTCGTTTTCGCACACCGCCATCCCCCTCAAAGAGGAGCAGGCTGTTTCAATACTTTGGGGTATAGGAGCGCTACGCGCCAATATATATGGTATAGGTACGCTTCGCCGAACTTTAACCCCGACCCCGCGCCAACCTGATCCCGATTAACAAAAATCAGTGCGTCCAAGGCACCCTGCGATCGACGGCGAAGTTCTCGGCATAGCCGCGTGCGCGAATATTGGGCTTTCGTATATTTGGCGCAAACACCTGTGCATCAATCCCATGCTCTTTGGCATAAGAAATCGCCGCATCTTTGCTTTCAAAACGAATTTTTACCTGACTTTGGGTATCACTTGACGATGTCCACCCCATCAATGGATCAACTTCGCGACGCGAGGCTGGTGCAAATTCCAAGACCCAAACCTTGGTTTTCCCCTGACCAGAGGACATCGCAGTTTTCGCGGGCTGATAGATGCGTGCAAACATAGTGAAACTCCTTCGTCGATGGCGTTTATCGGAGATTCCCGGCCTTAGGGCAAGCACCCAGTCCGGCCCATTTGTCACATATTGCGCGCTGGACAAGCAGCGGTTTGACCAAACCCGGGCCACGGGGAGCGAGGGGTGGGTAAATGCAGCACCAAAGAGCGGTCAAACCATCTGCTTATTGAAAAGGTACATTTTGCGCAAACTTTCTCGCAATAGTCTTTTTGGGTCATATTCCACATTAGGTCGGCGGTTGTTTTGTTAACAAACTGATAACAAGTGACTTTACGTCAAGTGCGACATTTTGGTTTGTTTTTAAACACTTGCCGCGTGGCAGCATTCAAACCGCTTTGGGGGGTTGAATTGCGACGGAATGAGTACAATTCTACTTTTGTTCTATTGCGGGAATCGCCATGCCTTACGCCCATTCTGACAAAACCATGCCTGTCCTGAACTCCCCGGCCCCTGACGTGAAAACCCGGGAAAAGCTAGAAGGCGGCAAAAGGCTTGTTTTGCACACAGAGTTTAGCCCGGCAGGGGACCAGCCCACGGCGATCACCGAACTCACCGGTGGGATTCGCGACGGCGACCGGTCGCAGGTTCTGTTGGGGGCAACCGGCACCGGCAAAACCTTTACCATGGCCAAGGTTATCGAAGAGACCCAGCGCCCAGCCATCATTTTAGCCCCGAACAAAACGCTGGCGGCGCAGTTGTATGGCGAGTTCAAAGGGTTCTTTCCCGACAATGCCGTTGAATATTTTGTGTCGTTTTACGACTACTATCAACCAGAAGCCTATGTTGCGCGGTCGGACACCTATATCGAAAAAGAGAGCCAGATTAACGACCAGATTGACCGGATGCGGCACTCTGCGACGCGCGCGCTCTTAGAACGCGATGACGTGATCATCGTGGCCTCGGTGTCTTGTATCTATGGCATCGGATCGGTCGAAACCTATGGGGCGATGACCCAAGATTTGCATGTCGGCAAGGAATACGACCAGCGCAAAGTCATCGCCGATTTGGTGGCCCAGCAATACAAACGCAACGATCAGGCGTTTCAGCGCGGAACCTTCCGGGTGCGTGGAGATAGCCTAGAAATCTGGCCCGCCCACCTTGAGGATCGTGGTTGGAAGCTGTCCTTTTTTGGCGAAGAATTAGAAGGGATCACCGAGTTTGATCCGCTCACCGGCGAGAAAACCGGTAGTTTCGACCAAATCCGGGTCTATGCGAATTCGCACTATGTGACGCCCAAACCGACGATGCAGCAGGCGGTCATAAGCATCAAAAAGGAGCTGCGTCAGCGGCTTGATCAGCTTGTCGGCGAAGGCAAGCTTTTGGAAGCTCAGAGGCTTGAACAACGTTGCAACTTCGACATCGAGATGCTTGAGGCGACGGGCGTGTGCAACGGCATTGAAAACTATTCGCGCTACTTAACGGGGCGCTCTCCGGGGGAACCGCCCCCCACATTGTTCGAGTTCATTCCCGATCATGCTATTGTTTTTGCAGATGAATCCCACGTATCCGTGCCCCAGATCGGCGGCATGTACAAAGGCGACTATCGCCGCAAATTCACGCTTGCGGAACATGGGTTCCGTCTGCCGTCCTGCATGGACAACCGCCCGCTGAAATTCGAAGAATGGGACGCCATGCGCCCGCAGTCGATTTTCGTCTCGGCAACCCCGGCATCCTGGGAGCTTGAGCAATCTGGTGGCGTGTTTACCGAACAGGTGATCCGCCCGACAGGGTTGTTGGACCCGCCGGTGGAAATCCGTCCTGTGGATATGCAAGTGGATGATGTTCTTGATGAAATCCGAAAAGTCACGGCTGAGGGCATGCGCACATTGGTCACCACCCTGACCAAACGTATGGCCGAAGACCTGACCGAATACTTGCACGAACAGGGCATCAAAGTGCGCTACATGCACAGCGATATCGACACGATTGAACGGATCGAAATCCTGCGTGATTTGCGGCTTGGGGCGTTTGACGTTCTGATCGGGATTAACCTGTTGCGCGAAGGTTTGGACATTCCCGAATGCGGATTGGTGGCGATTTTGGACGCGGATAAAGAGGGCTTCTTGCGATCCGAAACCTCGCTGGTCCAGACCATCGGCCGCGCCGCGCGGAATTCCGAAGGGCGTGTCATTATGTATGCGGATCGCGTTACTGGGTCGATGGAACGGGCGATTGGCGAAACCAACCGCCGTCGGACCAAGCAAGAGGCCTATAACGTCGAACACGGGATCACCCCGGAAACGGTGAAAAAGAACGTCGAGGACATTCTGGCCGGTCTCTATAAAGGCGACACCGACCAATCGCGCGTCACCGCAACGATCGACAAGGGCGTGGCCGGTGGCAATCTGCAAACCGTTCTCGAAGGCTTGCGCAACGACATGCGCAAGGCCGCCGAAAATCTGGAGTTTGAAGAAGCGGCACGACTTCGGGATGAGGTTAAGCGGCTCGAGGCCGTTGATCTTGCTGTGGCTGATGATCCGCTGGCACGGCAAGCCGCTGTTGAAGCGGCCTCTGACGCCGCCGTAAAATCACGCGGTCGCTCAACAGCGGGTAAACCGGGCCAGCGCGGTGGGGTAAAGAGGCGGCGAGGACGGTGAGGTTTCTCTTTCTTCTAGCTCCAATCTGCCTTGCGTCATCTCTCTATGCCGATGTGAATAGCCGCAAAATCGCTCGTGATTTGGAGGCGCATGTACATTATTACGGGAACCCACACGCTTCTAAGGGTTTTGAGCTTTCGAATTGTGAGCTTAGATTGACGACAACTGTCCCTAATTATTCCAAATGCGCGACCAAACCCGTGACAAGTAGAGTCATTGTTAACCATGTTGATTTGCGCGAAGTAGCAAGACTTGACGTGACTGAACACAGAGGCCTTACGGTTGTTCGCCTAAATTTAGGTGTCGAGACCCTAGGCCCTTTGACAACCTTGTTTATCCGCTTGACCAAAGGGGAAGAAAAGGCGCGCAAAGAATGGATGGACTATTACTCGCAGTCTCTTGAACAAACGGAGTTCAATTCGTTTCAGTCTTTTCAAGAATGTGGCGCTGAAAGCGACAAAATGCCAATGCGGCCATCGTTTAGTTTTCTCTTTGATGAAGAACCTAAGACTCTAGACTCTCTGGTGAGTTATCTAGAACAATGTCGGGCGCGTATCGGGCTTGGTGTAAAAGTCAATAGAAAGTAATGGATATCAACGTGGAGCAAGAGCTTATTCGCCTACTTTGGCTGATCTTTTTAACTCTTAATGCTAGTCTTTGTTATTTCATCGCCCGAGACCGCGCGCCGGAAAAAGCATTTCAAGCGATAGTGTGGGGCTACCTACTTGGTCCTATCGGTGTTGGAGTAGCTTTCCTGATCACACGAGATGAGAAACCACCCACAAGCTATGAGAAACCGCACCTGCCAGAAACGCCTCCGGTTTCCGAAATCAAGGCAAATCTGCAGAGGCTTCGGGCAAAATTGAATACCTAATTCGCTAGGCTTCCGTGGCGCTAAACTACAGCCCGCCGCAGCAGGTTCAGACCGGCCACCAAAAGCACAAACAGCGTCGCCTTTCGAAATGCCTTCTGATCAATTCGGTTGTGCAGGCGCCCGCCAATCCACATGCCGATCACGCCGGGGATGATCATCAGGGCGGAAAACCATACGGTTTGGGCGTTCAAAATCCCGGACCCGATATGCGCCAAGGTGAGCGCCACCGCCCCCAATCCGTAAATCACACCCTGAACCCGAATTTGCTCACTCTTTTCGGTCTTAAGCGCCGTTAGGTAGGCAACAACCATTGGCCCCCAGACACCGGACATGCCGCCAATCGTTCCGGCGCCGATACCGACAAAAACATCCAAACCCGGGCTTTGTTTTACCTCGGGTTGCCACCCGGCAAGTTGCATGAGGCTAAACAACACAATCGGTCCGCCGATCACCGCGAACATCACTTCAACCGGAAGGATCGCAACCAATTGCGATGCCGCAAGGATGCAGACCAAACCGACGATCATAAATAAGCGGAACCGCTTGATCGCCGTCCAGATGCCTTTTGTCCCGCGGCTAAACGCCTGTATGCCATTGGTGACCAAGGTCGGCAGGATCAATCCAGCCAGCGCAAGTTCCGGTGCGATGATGCTCCCTAGCCCTGAAACGAGAATCATCGGCATGGCGAATCCGACCATGCCCTTGACGATCCCGGCCAGAAGGCCAATTCCAAGACAGAGTGAAAGCAGGGGTAAATTTGAGAAAAGCGCATCCATGTGGGTGATTTATCACGCCTATTCATGGTGCACCTCAAAATTCCACCGCGCAATTTTTGAACTATAGCGCCGCAGCATTGGTATTTTTGTTGCGCTGCATCTGCGAAGTGGCTAGACCCTACACAAGACAAGTATAAGGACGCGACACATGGCACATGATGGACAAGACCCGGCCCTTGGCAGTGCGATCCTGCCTGACCTTCTGGCTCTGACCGGCGCGGCGATTGCCCCGGTTGAAACTGTTTTCGAAGCCGCCCGCAGTTCGGTGCGCGACCTGGTGAGCAAAGATGGCCGCGTCTCTGGTGGGCTGATCGAAGCCAACCAAACCGCTGCCCATGGCCTTGCTTGGTTTGCCACATATCTCGAAAGCCTGCGCCAGATGCAGGGCTGGGCCGAGCGTCTGCAAGCCGATGGAAAGTTCGGTGAGCTGGAACAGCTCTTGCACCAGATCGCCTTTGGGGAATACCTCTGGCAGATCTATGGCGGCATCCAGATGAACCAGGGCGAAATGGTGCGTCTGCAGGATATGGGCCTGACCCAAGATGACTCCCGCGCTTTGATGTCCGATGCGGTCATGACCCTGACCCAAGGGGCCAACACCCAAGCCGCGCGGACCCGTCTTGTTGACCTGATCCAACAACGCGAAGGTGACATCACCTATGGTGAAACCGGTCTGGACGAAGAGCTGGACATGTTCCGCGACCAGATGCGCCGCTACGCCGTCGACAAGGTCGAACCCTATGCGCACGAATGGCACCTCAAGGATGAGCTGATCCCGATGGAAATCATCGAGGAACTGGCCGAAATGGGTGTGTTTGGCCTTACGATCCCCGAGGAATACGGCGGGCTTGGCATGTCCAAGGCGTCGATGTGCGTTGTCTCCGAGGAACTCTCGCGCGCCTATATTGGCGTTGGCTCGCTTGGCACACGTTCGGAAATCGCCGCCGAGTTAATCATTGCCGGTGGTACCGAAGAGCAAAAACAGAAATGGCTGCCAGCTTTGGCAAGTGGTGAAAAACTGCCCACAGCGGTGTTTACCGAACCCAATACCGGCTCTGATCTTGGCTCGCTGCGCACCCGCGCAGTCAAGGACGAAAACGGCGATTGGAAAGTCACTGGCAACAAGACCTGGATCACTCACGCCGCGCGAACCCATGTCATGACGCTGCTGGCGCGTACGGACTCGGAGACCGACAATTACAAAGGTCTGTCGATGTTCCTGGCGGAAAAAACGCCCGGCGATGATGAAAACCCGTTCCCAACCGAAGGTATGACCGGCGGCGAGATCGAAGTGCTTGGTTATCGCGGTATGAAGGAATACGAGCTGGGCTTTGATAACTTCCATGTCAAAGGTGAAAACCTTTTGGGCGGCGAAACCGGCAAAGGTTTCAAGCAGCTGATGGAGACCTTTGAAAGCGCCCGTATCCAAACCGCGGCCCGCGCCATTGGTGTGGCGCAGTCGGCCATGGATGTGGGGATGAAATACGCCCAAGATCGCAAGCAATTCGGCAAATCCTTGATCGATTTCCCGCGTGTGTCCGGCAAGATCGCTATGATGGCGACCGAAATTATGGTTGCGCGTCAGTTGTCGTATTTCTCGGCCCGTGAAAAAGACGAAGGCCGACGCTGTGACCTTGAGGCTGGCATGGCCAAGCTTCTCGGGGCGCGTGTGGCTTGGGCTGCGGCGGATAATGCGCTGCAAATTCATGGCGGTAACGGCTTTGCGTTGGAATACACCGTGTCTCGCATTCTGTGCGATGCCCGCATTCTCAACATCTTTGAAGGTGCTGGCGAAATTCAGGCTCAGGTCATCGCCCGTCGCCTGCTTGGCTAAAACACAAACCTTTACTCTCCAACTCATGGCCCCACGCGTCTTTCGCATGGGGCCTTTTCTTTGTTGTCATCTTGCCAAGTAAACTCCGGGGTGAAGTGGCCGTTTGAGGCCAAGAGGGGCTGGACCCTTTGCCCATCACGGCAAAACATGATCCGGATCAAGGAATGCATTCCGCAATTGTGATGTGTCAGGGGCAAATTACGATAGGAGACCTACCATGAGCTGGAACGACAAGCTGTCAGAAACCAAATCGCAACTCAAACAATTGGGTGCCATGATCCCCGAAACGGTTGCCGGGTTCGGGGCGATCGGCAAAAGCGTCAAGAAAGACGGCGCATTGACCTTTAAGGAAAAGGAATATGTTGCCTTGGGGATCGCGGTCGCAACCCGTTGTGAACCTTGCATTTTGTTTCACACCGAAGCCTTGGTAAAACTGGGCGCAACCCGTGAAGAGGTCTCAGAAGTTCTCGCAACCTGTATCCAAATGGCGGGCGGTCCGGGCCTGATGTATTCGGGCAAAGCCCTTGAGGTGTTTGACGAGTTGAGCGCCAAATAGCTCCTGCGTCAGCCTGTCGCGACGGAAAGGTAGTTATATTCCGTATCAAGAATGTAACTGCCAACCAAATGGAGGAGACAGATCATGATCCGTTTCGCATTACCGCTTTTGTTCGTCGCTGGAACCGCTTTTGCCCAACAGCAAATGCCCGGAGCGCATTTCATTGAAAACTGGGATCTCAACGAAGACGGTCAGGTCACCGTGGCCGAGGCCGCCGAGCGGCGCGGGGATGTCTTTGTCACCTTTGATTCCAATGACGACGGTTTCTTGGATGCCGAGGAATACGTGGCCTTTGATGAGGCCCGCGAAAGCGACATGCGTGAACATGCGCAAGACGGCAAAGAAGGCAAAGGCCTTGGACGCCACGCGGCCGACGATCTGCGCCTTGAGGTCAACGATCTCGACAAGGATGGCAAGGTCAGCCGCGACGAGTTTGTCAGCCGGGCTGAGGCTTGGATTGAGATGATGGACACAAACGGCGACGCCGTGATCACCACCGATGATTTCCGTAGTGGGGGCGGCAAAGGCGGTGGCATGGGACAAGGGAAAGGTCAGGGCATGGGCCAAGGGAAGGGGCAAGGCCAAGGCAAGGGCTAAAAACGAAAAAGGCCACCCGGAGTTCTGGGTGGCCTTTTGTTATTTCAGATCGATGGTGTGTTAGCCGCGTAACTCGCCACCTGTAGCTTTGCTAACCTTCTGAATGATTTTCTCGGCCACAGCCTCGATATCTTTTTCTTTCAGTGTCTTATCGGTCGGCTGTAGACGAACCGTGATAGCCAGAGACTTCTTGCCATCCCCAAGATTGCCACCAATGAATTCGTCAAATACCCGCACCTCTTCGATAAGGGCTTTGTCCGCGCCAGCGGCGGCATTGACGAGGGTCAGCGCCTCGACGCTGTCATCGACCACAAAGGCAAAGTCACGTTCAACCGCCTGCAAATCGTTTTGCATCAAAGCAGAACGCGTGGCGTTGGATTTGCGCGGCAAGGGCACGTTTTCAGGATAAAGAACAAAGGCAACAGCGGGGCCTTTGACACCCAGTTCGTCCAACACTTTCGGGTGCAATTCGCCAAAGACCCCCAAGACTTTCTTGGGCCCAAGGCAAATGCGACCGTGACGGCCCGGATGCCACCAGCCTTCGCCACCGCGTAGGATTTGCACCTTGGCCGGTGCGCCAATAGCGGCCAAAGCGGCTTCGGCATCGGCTTTGACATCAAACAGATCAACGGCGCGCATCGCCCCATGGACGTCCTTCGGACCGCTGCGACCAACCAAAAGGCCAGCAACCTGCAAGTTTTGTTCACCGGGTTCGCCGCCTTCAAAGGCGTGACCAACTTCAAACAGGGCCAAATCCGCATAGCCGCGGGCCTGATTGCGGGCCGCGGCCTGCAACAAACCGGGAAGCAAAGATGGGCGCATGTGGCTCATCTCGGATGAGATTGGATTGGCCAGCATGGTTGCGTCATCACCACCACCAAATAGCGTCGCTGCGGCCTTGTCGATAAATGTGTAGGTCACACATTCGTTATAGCCCAGTGTCGCAATTGTGCGGCGCGCGGTGCGTTCGCGTTTTTGCATCGGCGACAGGATCGGCTTGGGGATGCCATTTTGCAGGCGGGGCAGGGGCTTGCCCACGAGCTTGGTCAGCGACGCAATCCGCGCCACTTCCTCAACCAGATCAGCCTCGCCTTTGACGTCGGCGCGCCAGCTTGGCACATGGGCCTGATCGCCTTCCATACGGAAGCCAAGCGCGGTTAGTGTCTGACGTTGCTCGGCCTCGGGGATGTCCATTCCGACCAGTGAAATCACGCGTTTCGCATCCAAACGATAGCTCCGCGATACATCCGGCACCTGACCAGCTGTTGTGACTTCGGACGCCTCTCCGCCACAGAGATCAAGGATCATCTGGGTCGCGTCTTCGATCGCCTGCATGTTGTAGGCGGGGTCGATGCCACGTTCATTGCGATAGCGCGCGTCGGAGTTGATTTTCAAAGCGCGACCCGTGTGGGCAATTTGGATGTGATCCCAAACCGCGGCCTCTAGAAACACATTGGTGGTTTCTTCGGTACACCCCGTCGCCAGACCGCCCATGATACCACCAATGCTTTCGACGCCATTGTCATCTGAAACAACAACCTGACCGGCTTTGAACGTGTATTCTTTTTCGTCCAAACCAACCATTGTGTCGCCATCCTTGGCGCGGTGCACGCGAAGATCGCCCGACACCTTGTCGGCGTCAAACACATGCAGCGGACGGTTGCGATCATATGTGAAGAAATTGGTGATATCGACCAGCGCCGAAATCGAGCGCAGGCCAATGGCCGTCAGACGCTGTTGTAGCCATTCGGGAGAGGGGCCGTTTTTGACGCCCTTGATCAAACGACCGGCAAAGACTTCACAGCCGTTTTCGCGTGTGTCGTCGTCAATCGTGATGTTGATCGGGCTTTTGAACGAGCCGGCAACGGCGTCGACCTTGAGCGGTTTCAACGTCCCCAACCCGCGTGCGGCGAGATCGCGGGCGACGCCATGCACGCCTAACGCGTCCTGACGGTTTGGCGTAATGGCGATCTCGATCACCGGATCGATTTTTTCGGGGCTGTTGGCGGCTAGCCAATCGGTGAACTTGTCGCCGACATTGCCGCTGGGTAGCTCGATGATGCCGTCGTGATCATCACCCAGCTCAAGCTCTTTCATCGAGGCCATCATGCCGTGGCTTTCGACGCCGCGAATTTTGCCAACGCTGAGCGTGATGTCGAGGCCGGGCACATAGTCGCCGGGTTTGCAGAGCACGACGGTGATGCCCTCGCGCGCGTTAGGGGCACCACAAACGATCTGTTTGTCACCTTCATCGGTGGCCACGGTGCAAACGCGCAACCGGTCCGCATCTGGGTGCTGTTCGGCGTGCGTCACCTTGGCAATGGTGAAATTCGCCAGCGCCTTGGCCGGGTCTTCGATGCCTTCGACCTCAAGTCCGAGATCGGTCAGCGTCTCGGCGATCTCATCGACCGAGGCCGTGGTGTCGAGATGGTCTTTGAGCCAGGAAAGAGTGAATTTCATGTGCCAGCGCCTCGGGTATTGGAATGGGTGTGTCTAACGGTTGGGATGTCCTTACCGGATAGACGATTGGGTGAAAAGAGGCTGGTGCATGTAAGTCGGCACTGCCTGCTGCCCTAGTTCAATTCTGCCCGCATGGATCGGGTCAAAGGCCCCATGCAATCGCCAATCGTTACGGTGAAACCGGTCGGGAAAGCGGGGCGGTCAAAGCTTATCACAGCTGTTCCCCAATCCATCGACGGTTGGCCTTCGGGGCGGATCATCGACACGGCGCATTGATCCGGCCCAGTCCCGATCCAAAGCGCGTCATGCACGCCGCGATTGTCGTAATTGCCAGCAAGGCCGGGGATCACCAATTCGGCACGCGCGCCCGTTTCGGCGATAAAGGAAAAGATCGCCGC
>NZ_JBZXVN010000068.1:1405-1727 GCF_058892305.1 Pelagimonas sp. | reverse complement strand
CGCCGTTCGCAAAATCGTTAACTAAGACGCGCGGCGCTTAGCGCCCCGTCGCCCCCCTCCCAAAACATATTTCCTCCCACAAGGACCCCTGTCATTAAAACCATCATCGCATCCGCCCTCATCGCAACTGCCGCTCTGACCGGTGCTGCCAACGCCTCTTTGGCCTCTGACGTTAACACTTACGCCCCCGGCGCGGACGTCTCGTCGTTGACCAACACCGAGGTTGCACAGCTTCACCTCATCCTCTCCGGCGGTGACACCGAAAGCGAAAAGCGCGACGCCGTTCGCAAAATCGTTAACTAAGACGCGCGGCGCTTAGCGC
>NZ_JBZXVN010000068.1:0-1389 GCF_058892305.1 Pelagimonas sp. | reverse complement strand
TTACCCTGTCTGTCTTCTCCCAAGACACCAAAAGGCCGCCTGTTTAGGGCGGCCTTTTTTGGTTCGCGGACCGATCCCCTCTCGAATTCAAAGGGATCGCGCATAAAAACGCAAAAGGCCGCCCGGGATGGGGCGGCCTTCTTTGGTGTGATTGCCGTGTGGGCTTCGTCAGATCTTCTTTGGAAAATCCTCTGCACCACCAGACGCGAGAACCGCGTCTTACTCGACGATCTTGGACACAACACCCGAACCAACGGTACGGCCGCCTTCGCGGATCGCGAAACGCAGGCCATCTTCCATGGCGATTGGGGCGATCAGCTCAACACCGAACTTCAGGTTGTCGCCTGGCATAACCATTTCTGTGCCTTCAGGCAGAGTTACGGTGCCGGTAACGTCCGTTGTACGGAAGTAGAACTGTGGACGGTAGTTCGCGAAGAATGGCGTGTGACGGCCACCCTCTTCTTTGGTCAGGATGTAGACCTCAGCTTCGAACTTGGTGTGCGGGTTCACAGAACCGGGCGCGCACAGAACCTGACCACGCTCAACCGATTCACGGTCGATACCACGCAGCAATGCGCCGATGTTGTCGCCAGCTTCACCGCGATCAAGCAGCTTGCGGAACATTTCAACACCGGTACAGGTGGTTGTGGTGGTGTCTTTAATGCCAACGATTTCAATGCTGTCGCCAACATTGATCACGCCACGCTCAACACGGCCGGTCACAACGGTACCACGACCCGAGATCGAGAACACGTCTTCGATCGGCATCAGGAACGGCTGGTCAATCGCGCGCTCTGGCTGTGGGATGTACTCATCAACAGCAGCCATCAGCTCTTTGATTTTCTCTTCGCCGATTTCAGGGTTGTTGCCTTCCATCGCCGCCAGAGCCGAACCCGCGATCACAGGGATATCATCGCCTGGGAAGTCGTATTCGGACAGAAGCTCACGGATTTCCATTTCAACCAGCTCGAGCAGCTCTTCGTCGTCTACCTGGTCAACTTTGTTCATGAAAACAACCATGGCCGGGATGCCAACCTGGCGACCCAGAAGGATGTGCTCACGAGTCTGTGGCATAGGGCCATCAGCCGCGTTCACAACCAGGATCGCGCCGTCCATCTGCGCCGCACCGGTGATCATGTTTTTGACGTAGTCGGCGTGGCCGGGGCAGTCAACGTGCGCGTAGTGACGTGCATCGGTTTCATACTCAACGTGCGCAGTCGAGATGGTGATCCCGCGGGCTTTTTCTTCTGGCGCGCCATCAATCTGATCGTACGCTTTGAAGTCACCAAAATACTTGGTGATCGCCGCCGTCAGCGTGGTTTTACCGTGGTCAACGTGACCAATGGTGCCAATGTTACAGTGCGGCTTGCCGCGTTCAAACTTTTCCTT